>NZ_CBDTOK010000103.1:0-66062 GCF_965361945.1 Zongyangia sp.
TTCGCAAAGGTTTTAAACGAGCTTTCCCGTTCCCTTTGATAGTTTCTTACAGCGCCAATAAAGCCGATCATTGCCTCCTGATAGATGTCGTCCTTGTCCATGCCTTCAATCCGGCTTTCCCTGGCCTTCGCCGCGATCATGGGAATGTACCGGTTGAGAAGAAGAGAAAGAGCATCGTGATCTTGTTTTCTAATCTTTTCAATCAGCTCTTCGTCGGAAGGTTCTCCTCCCTGCAGCAGTGAACTTTTTTCCATCATATCAGACGCATTATCCTTTTATACAGACAAAAACCCTTCCAAAAGATTCCTAATCAGATGTATTTGGTTACGTTGTTCATTGTAACCGATAAACTGCCATCTGTCAATTCATTTTTGTAATTTCCAGACAAAAGGCCTAAGTTTTACAGAATTCTCTCTTTTTCTCTGGAGAAACCAGCCGATCATTATGCTGCCCTGTAATCTCAGTTCCCTATATGCAACTGTTTACCATGACGATTCGTGTATCTTTCGAATCCGCAGGCATTCTCTCTATGTCGCTAAATACCTTTATTTGTTTACGCGTTCTTTTTCCTGTTGGTCCCGGAGAATATCCCGGATCTCCGTCAGCATCAAAAGTTCCGGCGATGGCTCTGGTTCTTTAGGCTCCTCAGAAGGCTGCTCCTTCTTCCGCCGGAATAGGTTTAACCCCTTTACCAGCAGGAAGACCACCAGCGCAATGAGGAGAAAATTGATTATATTCTGAATAAAAGTCCCGTAATAAATCGCCGTTTCCGGGATTTCACCCACCGCCGGAGACAGAACGATTTTATATTCTGTAAAGTCAATGCCGCCAATTAAATAGCCAATAGCCGGCGTAATCACATCCTTGACCAGGGAATTGACAATGGCAGTAAAAGCGGTACCAACAATAACGCCTACCGCCATGTCCATTACATTGCCGCGGGAAATAAATTCTTTAAATTCACCGATGAGACCCTTTGCTTTTTCTTTCATCATGACCCCTCCACTTCGTCTACGCCCTGAGTCCGCTGCTTTTCCATATCATCGTCCCCCTAGTATAAAACGCAAGCCGGCACAGGAAATCCCTGTACCGGCTTAACGAACAAGAAAGTATCCTCTTTTAAGAAGGATTATTCACCAGCTTTGATTTCAAAGGTGGGCAGGCCCTCAACCTCAGGAACCCAAGCTTTGCCTTTTCCGCCCAGGATCTCGATGAGCTCGCCCAGACGACGTTTGAAGCCCTTCTTCACCAGGACCCACAGATCATAAGCGCCGTTGCCCTCGGTGTTAGCGTTAACAACTTCTGCGACAGCAGCTTTCAGCAGGTCGTTGCAGAGGTTAACCTTGTTGATACCCATGGAGCAAGCTTTCCGCAGCTGCTCGTCGCCAGTGCCAGAACCGCCATGCATAACCAGCGGGAAGTTGTTGGTAGCCTCTTTGATCTCTTTGAGGAGGTCAAACTGCAGTTTGGGCACAACATTAACATATGCGCCGTGAGCGGTACCAACGGAAACTGCCAGGCAGTCAACGCCAGTCTCCTGGATGTACTGAAGTGCTTCTTTCGGATCGGTGTAAACGTTGCCGTCTTCCAGGTTCTCGCCGTTACCAACATGGCCCAGCTCAGCCTCAACAGAAACGCCAACTTCATGAGCGATTTTAACGATCTCTTTTACTTGTTTTACGTTCTCCTCATAGGGCAGGGAGGAACGGTCAACCATAACAGAAGTGAAACCGGAGCGAATAGCCAGGATAGCCTGATGGAAATCAGAACCATGGTCCAGGTTGATCGCTACAGGAACTTTGGACTGCTCTGCCAGTTTGCGGAAAACCGGGCCAATGAACTCAAAGTCAGGATGATGGGTGAAATGCACGTCGAGGATGATCGGTGCATTCAGCTCCTCAGCGATTTCGATCGCTGCGCGAGCATCCAGCTCAGAACCAACGTTGGGGGCTGCAACGGCGTAATTCTCCGCGCTTGCACGATCAAGGATTGCTTTCATGGTTACTAACATAATAAACGCTCCTTTTTCAAAACAGATTTGATTTTCTTGTGGAAAATTGTCCCTACAATTTTCCGCCATGATCATTGTAGCAGGTTGTCCCAAAATTTACAAGGTTTTTTGCTGACAAACTTCAGGTGGAACTCTCCAAAATAATTGTTAAGTTTGGTCTATCTTGTTAAAAATATAACGTACTTGGCGAAAAATCCATAAACTCATAGAATTATGGAACAAGTTTCATAAATAAATCGTAAAAATTATCTCTTTTTTCGCTATTTTGATCTAATCTTGTACTAACATAGAAGATAAAAATTTAAAACTTGTCATTTTGTATGAGAAAAAGAAATGTATCAAAAAATACCACCGAACTCCGTGTTCGATGGTATTTTGGTCTATTTATGGTAAAGTTTTTTGGTCTGGTATTTGGGCTCACAGGTCAAATTAATTCCCAACTTCCGGAAGACAGAATCATCCACCTGAGACAGGATAACAGAGGAATGTGCCTCGCATCCACGGAGCTTGGGAAGTTGACGCATCGCAAGCTCTGCCGTGGGATTAGTTGCGGCGCATATGGATAAAGCAATGAGAATCTCATCGGTATGCAACCTAGGATTGTGATTTCCCAAGTGTTTAATCTTGAGATTCTGGATAGGCTCGATAATAATGGGAGAAATCAGATGCATATCATGGTTAATCCCTCCCAGAGCCTTGAGGGCATTGAGCAGCACCGCTGCAGAAGCCCCTAGTAAAGAGGATGTCTTTCCTGTGATGATCTGCCCATCCGGCAACTCAATGGCGGCGGCGGGGAAGCCCGTACTTGCTGCACGATCCAAAGCAGCTGCCGCCACCCGGCGGGACTCGGGGGAAACCCCTGCCTGATTCATCAAAAGTTCCACCTTATAGACGGTGTCAGCGTCCACCCTTCCCTGGCGCTGGTCACACAAAGCATGGTAATAGCGGCGGACAATCTCTTCCCGGGACGCCTCGCATACCACCTCGTCATCGACAATACAGTTGCCTGCCATGTTGACACCCATATCCGTTGGGGACTTATAGGGGCTTGTCCCTGCGATTTTCTCAAAAATGGCGTTGAGCACCGGAAAGATCTCTACATCCCGGTTGTAGTTCACCGCTTTTTCCCCATAGGCTTCCAGGTGGAAAGGATCAATCATATTGACGTCGTTAAGATCTGCTGTGGCCGCCTCGTAGGCCAGATTGACCGGATGCTTCAAAGGCAGGTTCCAAATGGGGAATGTCTCAAACTTGGCGTATCCTGCTTTAATCCCCCGCCGGTATTCATGATAGAGCTGCGAAAGGCAGGTCGCCATCTTGCCGCTGCCCGGACCAGGAGCCGTAACCACCACCAACGGCCGGGTGGTTTCAATATATTCATTTTTTCCATAACCGTCGTCGCTGACAATCAGCGGTATATTTGCAGGGTAGCCAGCAATGGGATAATGTAGATAAACCTTGATTCCCAGACTTTCCAACCGATGTTTGAAGGTCTCCGCAGCTGCTTGACCTGAGTACTGAGCGATGACAACACTGCCTACAAATAGGCCTATGCCCCGAAAGGCGTCGATGAGGCGGAGGACGTCCAGGTCATATGTAATGCCAAGGTCTCCCCGCACCTTATTCTTTTCAATATCAGCGGCATTAATTACAATTACAATTTCCGCCTGGTCTTTCAGCTGCATCAACATCTTGACCTTACTATCCGGAGCAAAGCCGGGCAGGACCCGGGACGCATGGTAATCGTCAAAAAGTTTTCCACCAAACTCCAGGTAAAGCTTATTATCAAATTTGGCAATCCGTTTGAGAATGTGTTCTGACTGGGTTTTTACATATTGATCATTATCAAAGCCAATTTTTTTCATCCCGTTACCCCTTACTGTTTTACTGGCGGCCCCAAAACTCACATGGAAAAACAGCACACGAAGCCGGTGCTGTCCTTCTCAAGCCCAATGCAGGCAATTTTTCTTTTTACTTTCTCCATTATAAATAAAAATGTCTCTCTTGACAACTCTTTTACAACAGTTCCCGGAAGCTTTCAATACAAATATCGCTTAAGCGGCGGATTTCTTCCCTATCCACCACGGCACTGCCCTCATCCTTGACAGCACATATCTGAAATCCGGCGCTGGAAGCCGACCGAATTCCATGGAGCGCATCCTCAAATACACAGCAGTCTTTGGGCGCCAGCCCCATACGCTGGGCGCTTTGAAGAAAAATATCCGGATACTCCTTCCCCACGCCTACCTCTTCCACCGTAAGGACAAATTGAAAAAAATCCAAAATACCCTGACAGCGCAAAGCCGGCAGGGACAGGGCACGCCCGGTGGCCGTAGCGATACACATCGGAATTCCCTCTTGCCGAAGTTTCTTCAGATATTCTAATACCCCTGGCTTCATCCTCACTGTATGGGTATATTCCCAAAGCATCTGGTCACTGATTCCCTGCATTACCTGGGATGCTGTCATGGGCAGGCCAAAGCGTTTTATGGTATACTGAATGCCATCTTCAAAGGTCATAGCTGCAATCTCACCATTAATGTCCCCAGGGTCATCTACCCCATGGTTGATCAAATATTGCGGGACAATACGGTCCCACGTCCCCATGGAATCCAGCAGCGTACCATCCATATCAAAAATTGCGCCTTTCATTCATTTCCTCCCATGCGATCGTTTAACCACAAATGACGTCTGCAATCGTTGCCAAAAAGGGGATGCGAATGTCTCGATAGGTCGCCGTTCTCACGATACAGATTAGCCAAATGATAAAAAAGAGAAGGCTGAGAAGCCGCAGCAGCCACCGGGCCAGGAAAAACCAGCCCAGTACAAAGTTAATCACCACCGACAATACCGTAAAAATTCCCGAAACCAGGATAGATTGTATTGCATGAAAACGCACGTATCGATTTTCTTTCTCTAAAAAGAAAACAATCAGACCTGAAAGCCATCCGAAAACATAGGCGATAGCGGCTGCTACATTGGGTTTCATATGCAATGTTTGATTTGCCATAGGCTCCTCCTCTTGCTATTTTTCTTCATTATATCACATTTCCCTCAATTCAGCATATCTTTCTCTCTATGTCTTTATGTCCTACTCAAATAAAAGGATCTCCCATTCCCTATTTGGCAATATATACAAAATATTTCTCATATTTTTTAACACTTCTACTAAAAAAATCTTGATAAATTAGAAAATACATGCTATAATAAACCCATACTCAAGAAGTGAGAGTATAATGAAGAAAGGTAGGTTTTGAAAATGGTAGCATTTATCAAGTTAGAAAGCGCTGAGGATTTGAAGACTTTCATGAATATGGCTTGGAACTGTGAGGATGATGTGGGTGTCCACACCACCGACGGTAAAATTGCAGATGCAAAATCCGTCTTAGGTTTGATGGCCCTTGATTATTCAAAACCTGTACAGGTCGTCACAGAAAACAGCAAATTTATCGAAAGCCTGGAGAAATGGAGAGTATAACTATTCCATTGTAAAATAGAAATACGATTCGATGAAAGCGGCTGTTAATTTTAATTAACAGCCGCTTTTTTGTTTGCTTCATATCATTTCATAGTACGCATTTTGTTGACAAATCTACAAGGTCATATTATGATAGAATTATAGAAAAACGATTTTATTTTATCCCTGATTCTGAAAGGTGGGTAGTAAGGCATGAATGATAAAAACAAACCTGCAACCATCAAAGAAGTAGCTCAACTTGCTGGCGTCGCCCCTTCCACCGTCTCCCTCGTTCTCAATAACAGCAACAAAGTTCGTGAGGGAACCCGCCAAAAAGTATTACAGGCTGTCAAAAAGCTCAACTATGTCCCCAACAACTTCGCTGTCTCTCTCCGTCAATCCCATTATATCTGCCTTGGTGCCTTGGTTCCGGATCTCTATAACCCATTTTACTTGGAAATCATCAAGGGCCTTCGGGAACAATGCAATATGGCCGGCTATCCCATCTATGTGGTAGAAACAAAAAATTCTTTAGAAGAAGAAAAAAAGCAGATATCATATCTGCGCAGTATCAAGGTCAACAGTTATGTGTTTATCGGCACCGGAGATGATGATGAGGATTTAGCTCAAAATTTACTGGCTAATCCAAACAACCGGGTCTGTTATGCTGATAAATACGACTCTACCGGAACCATCCCTCACGTTGTTATCGACAATTACCGGGCTGCCTTTGACGCTATGGAATGTTTGATCCATCATGGTTGTGATAATATCTATTATATCACCCAGAAGATCATGTCCACACCTGTGGTCAAGCGGATGGACGGGGTCATTGATGCTATGAAAAAGCATGGCCTTTATCAGGAAAACAAAATTGTTATTGCCAACGATGTCCTTTTGGGAAAACTGGAATCAGGCTACTATGCCATGAATTCGATTCTGGCCCAGGATCGGCCTACTGGGGTAATGGCTTCTTCTGATTACCTCGCCATTGGTATGAAGCGCGCATTATCTGAGCACGGCCTCAAAATCCCGGATGACATCTCCATGATCGGGTTTGACAACATCGATATCAGCCGCTTCACCGTTCCCTCCCTCACCACTGTCAACCAGCCCAGGGAGCAGATGGGGGCATTGGCCTTTTCTCTTGTCACCGACCGGGATGCCATCTTTACTCCCGCAAATAACTGTTTTGTTCTCCGCCATGATTTTATCATCCGGGAGAGCGTTCAAAACAGAAATGCTTAGGAAAAATCACATCACAAAGGAGTTCTTCAGCCATGAAAATTCTCAATTTCGGGTCCCTCAATATTGACAATGTCTATTCCATGGATCATTTTGTCCGTCCTGGTGAGACTACTGCCTCCTTAAAAATGGAGACTTTCTGCGGCGGCAAAGGTCTTAACCAATCGGTAGCTTTAGCCAAGGCAGGAGCTCCTGTCTATCATGCCGGCAAGGTGGGGGCTGATGGGCAGATGCTCATCGACATCCTTGGCGAATACGGCGTAGACGCCTCTCTGGTTGCCATGACCCAAGGTCATACAGGTCATGCTATTATCCAGGTGGACAAGAAAGGCCAGAACTGTATCCTCCTCTATGGTGGTGCCAATCAAGAGATCACCACCGATTACATCGATGACGTTTTGGCGCATTTTGAGAAGGGCGACATGCTCCTGCTGCAAAATGAGATCAACAATATTGACTACATTATCAAAAAAGCTGCTGAAAAGGGCATGGTCCTTGCCATTAACCCCTCCCCCATCAGCGATGAGCTTGTCAAAATGGATCTCAGTCCGATCACTTATTTTATCCTCAATGAGATTGAGGGCAATGAACTCACCCAGGAAACCGATCCGGAAAAGATTGCGCGGAAAATGCGTCAAATCTATACTGGCTGCGTGGTGGTGCTGACCTTGGGCAAGCAGGGCGTCATGTACTATGACGGCACTAATACTTATACCCACGGCATCTATGACGTCCCGGTGGTGGATACCACCGCTGCCGGCGACACCTTTACAGGATTTTTCCTCTCCACCCTGATGCAGGGAGAGGACGTCCCCAAGGCTTTGGAGTATGCTTCTATCGCCTCCTCTCTGGCGGTCTCCCAAAAGGGCGCCGCCCCTTCTATCCCCACCATGGAGCAGGTAAAGGATGCCAAGCTGAAAAAAGTAGAGTTTTAATCCCACCCGATACAAAAAGGACGTGTTTTACAACACGCCCTTTTTGTTGTATGATAATACTAATTTGCAAACAAGCCTTGAAAGGATGGTGGAGACAATGAAGATCGGTCCCATCCACAGCATGGGGGTCATTGTCAATTACAAGTGCAGCGCAAAGTGCCGTCACTGCTGTTATAGTTCCTCTCCCAGCTGGCCCGGTGATTACATGAGTGACGATATGGCTCATAAGGTCTTCCGCTTTATGGTAGATCACCATGTCCGTAGCTGCCATATCGGAGGGGGCGAACCCTTCTTAAAACAGGATCAGCTTTTAGCCGTCTGCACACTTGCTAGGGAATATGGCATTCATATTGAATACATCGAAACCAACGGCAGCTGGAACATCAAGGAAGAGAAAACCCTACAGCTGCTTCGGAAGCTTTTGTCTGTTGGGGTAGGGTGTCTGCTCATTTCGGTGGATCCATTTCACAATGAATACGTCCCCTATCAAAAACAAAAAAGCCTTATCTCCCTCTGCCGCAAAGTGGGGATGGAAACCTTTGTTTGGCCTGGGAATTTCGGCAGTGATCTGAGTATGCTGGATACCAGCGTTCCCCATCGCATTGAGGAATACGACGCCTTTTTCGGCGGCAATTATAAGGTGGATGCCACCCGCTCCTATGGGCTCAACTGCAATGGACGTGCCATCTCTCTGTGCCGGGACGCCTACGAACTGCATCCTTTTGACCAGCTTGTGGGCGCTATTTCCCCCTGCACCCCCCTTGTCTCCACCGGCCATTGCCATCTGGATTTATACGGTCATTATATTCCACCTATCTGCACTGGCTTTATTATTGACATGGAGGATCTGGATGCTCCCATTTCCCCAGAAAAATATCCTGCGCTTACCGCCGCCTATGAGGGCGGGATGAAAGGTCTTTATCAGTATGCGCAAGAGCTGGGATTTGCACCTTCCCGTTCCACCTATGTCAACCGGTGCGATCTTTGTTTTGACATCAAGCGATATCTGTGCCGGGAACATCCCACCGCGGATATTGGATATCCCTCCTATTTTGAACAAAGCGACTATGACCAAAACCAGTAGCGGAGTTTTCTGTTGTTTTAATAAACGCAGAACCGGCAGCCGGTATCTTCTGGCTGCCGGTTCTTTTATTCCTGGGTGGACTCACCTTCTATAGAAATATCCCCCAAATGAAGCTGTGCCAGCTGCACCTTGTTGACACCGATGTCCAAGATTCCCCCTGCATAAGTCTTTTGAAATTCACCGTGGCAGTCGCTGCCGCTGGTCACCAGAAGTTTCCTTTGCCGGCAAAAGTCTAAGGCATCCTGGGTCTGCCAGGAGGTATGCAATGGATATATACATTCAATTCCATCCAAATCGCAGGTAAATAACCGCCTGATTTGGGCTACATACTGTCCCCGATCTCCCTTGATGGAATATCCTGGATGAGCCAATACCGCAAATCCACCGGCCTGATGGATGGCTCGGCAGGCTTCTTCCACACTGACAAAGCCAGCTTTTGCATAGCTGCATTTGTACTTTCCATATAAAAGCATGACTCCATCAAAATCTCTGGCAATGCCACGGTCGAGAAAATAGTTGAGGGCAGGCCATCCGCCTCGGGCCGGATCGTTTTCATAGGCAAGAAAGTCCGCCATGGATACCCGGCCATCATCTGCTTCCATCTTCTCCAGAAGATCGATGCTCATCTGATCCAGTTTCCGCCGGTTTTCCCTGACAAGGCTGGCAAAAGCAACATCCTTCTCGTCAAATCCATAGGCGAGGACGTGGTATACGCGGTTTTCGAAGGCACAATCCAGTTCCACCCCTTTGATCCAGCAAAGCCCCTGTTTTTCCGCCGCGGCAGCCAGACGAGGCAGAGCATCGATGCAGTTATGGTCACAGATGGAAATTAGCGAAACGCCCCGTTTAGCCGCTCTCTGGCATATTTCCTCTGGAGTCATAGTTCCATCGGAACAGGTAGAGTGGATGTGCAGGTCCACATAGGATTGCTTGTCCATTGCGCTATTTCTCCCCTTTCTTTTTCTATTATACCCAGCTGGAATTTTCGGTCAATTGAAAAAGCTGAACAAACCCATTATAATAATAGGAAAGATTTCAAAAAAGGAGCAAAACTCATGGGAAAAACCGGACTGATTCTCGAAGGTGGTGGCATGCGTGGGCTATACACCATCGGTGTTTTGGATTATTTCATGGACCACGACCTCTATCTACCCTATGTGGTAGGGGTTTCCGCCGGCGCATGCAACGGCTGCTCCTATGTCAGCCGGCAGCGGGGCCGCAACTATAAGATCAACATCGGATATATCCGTGACCCAAGATATCTAAGCCTGCGCAGTCTGATAAAGACCGGTTCCCTCTTTGGCATGGACTTTATCTTTAAGGATATGCCCCACCACCTGGTTCCCTTGGATTATGATACCTTTTACAACAGCGACACCGTCTTTTATATCGGCACCACCGACTGCAATACCGGAAAAGAGCATTTCTTCTCCAAGGAGGAAATGGATTACGATTGCACACCATTGGCCGCTTCCTCCTCCCTGCCTATCCTCTCCCCCATTGTCCACTACCAAGGATTGGAGCTGATGGATGGCGGCATCGCCGATTCCATCCCCATTGAAAAATCCATCTCCGATGGCAACACCAAGCATGTTGTCATCCTCACCCGGGACCGAGGTTACAGGAAGGGGCCGGGTAAGCATATGAACCTGCTCCGGCGCAAGTACCGCAAATATCCCGCTTTTGTCACGGCGCTAGAAAACCGGCACATCATGTATAACCATACGCTGGATAAATTGCGGCAGATGGAGGCGGAGGGCTCTGCCTTTGTCATCGCTCCCCAGGCACCGGTTCCTGTAAAAAGCACCAGTAAAAACAAGGAAAAGCTTCAGGCTCTTTATGACACAGGTTACCTGGACGCCTCCCGTTGTTTTGACCGTCTGTTAGAATTTCTGGAAAAATAAGCAAAAAAGGACTGGGGAAACATCCCCAGTCCTTTTATTTTTTATCTTTCGTCGTCTTTTTTAGTTCCTTATAAATGGGCAGATACATGACAAAGGAAAAAATCATAAACGCCGCTGAAATACAGATAAGCACGGTGGTCACCGTCATGTCCAGTGTGGGAAATGCGATGGTGATGAGCATAACCACATAAAAAATCACCGTAGAAACCTTGCCAAACCAGCGGGCGCCGTCGATTTTCGCCCCGCCCCGCAGAAGGCGAAAGCCTCCGATCATCATCAGGAATTCTTTGATGATAAAGATGGAAAGAAGCACTGCCATGGCAGGAATCCGAATGGATAAGCAGATCGCCACCGTTCCCTGGGTCAGCTTGTCCGCAATGGGATCAATAATCTTTCCGAAATCGGTAATCATATGAAAATGTCTGGCAATGATGCCATCTGCCATATCCGTCAGGCCTGAAAGAAGGATAATAAACGCTGCAACATAATATTCTTTGGCCGTCTCCGCCGTGAGATAGCAGTAGGCGAAAATCGGAATGAGCAGGATCCTGATCAGCGAAAGCAGATTCGGTATATTCCAAATTTTTTTTGTATCCAACAATGATACCTCCGCAACTGTGGCGATTTCATCATGGACTGCGGAATCATCTGTCAGCAGCCCAGCACTTCGATAACAGAACAATTATAACACACTCGGATTATTCTGAACATACATTTCTTTTATTTTCAATAAAAAGCTTCACACATTGTTTGTTGACGCACCTTCTCATCCATGTTACCATGTATCATAACACAGTGTTTTGGGAATAACCATTAATTTTTTATTACGTTTTCCTTCCTTTGTTCGCTGTGCGGTATTTGATGAAATGAGGATTTTATGATGAAATTTTCCCTACGAACCAGGCTGATCCTATGCGCCTGCTCCATTGTGCTCATGCAGTTGTTGCTTTACCTGGGTGTCACCTTTATAGATCCCTTTTTCCTGGTGATCACCCTGCTCCCCCTGCTCACCATCGTATTGTCCATAGTCCTTGTTCTGCTGGTCAAGAATCTTTGGATGGTCACCGGCGTCTTTGCTATCTCATTCATTTTAGGTATGTTTATCTTTTTCAATCCCACTTTTTGGGTTTGGTCGCTGGGTTATACCCTTCTTTCCTTGGCTACCTGTGTCCTTGTGGGACTCTTTACCCGGCGTCATACCTGATGCTGCACCATCTTCTGTCGAATCTCTATCCCTGCGCAAATAAAAAGCAGAAAAATACCGCTGACAGTTGCCGGCGGTATTTTTCTGCTGGAGACGAACTAAAAAGTTCAGGATGGAGGAAAGAATAATATTTATAAAGAGGGAAAATCAATAGTACTCTCACTTTAATGACAACTTGATTATAACACAAGGTTGTCTCTCCGTCAAAGCTTCCGTATAAAATTCATAAAAAATTCACACACTTTTTCTCTGTCAGCAATATCGTCAGAAAACCCGATGGAAAACTATTTAATTTTCAAGTCGATTTGTTATAATGAAAGCAATGATACATCTTTATTTTCATTGAAGGAGGAAGAAATATGAGAAAAGACTTTGGAGCTAAGCCTCTTTTATATCCCCAGCCTGTGCTGATCATTGCTACCTATGGCGAGGATGGCACTCCTGACGCTATGAACGCCGCCTGGGGTGGCATCAGCGAATCTAATCAGGTTACCATGTGCCTGAGCGCCGAGCACAAAACAGTAAAAAACATTTTGGCCCGTGGTGCTTTCACCATCAGCATGGCGGATGCTGCTCATGTGGTGGCTTGTGATTATGTGGGGATTGTATCCGGCAACGACGTCCCTGACAAGATGGCCCGAGCGGGATTCCACACCACCAAAAGCCAATTGGTAGACGCCCCCTTGATCGACGAGCTGCCCATGGCCTTGGAATGCAAACTGATTAGTTATGATGCTTCTTCCTGCCGCCTGGTTGGGGAGATCATCAATGTCAGCGCGGATGAACGCATCCTCAATGAGAGAGGGAATATTGATCCCCAGAAATTGGAGCCAATTACCTTTGACCCTGCCAACAACGCCTATCTAAAGCTAGGGGAAAAGGTGGGCAATGCCTTTCGGGATGGAATAAGCCTTAAGTAAGCCTTCGAGACAGAAAAAGGTGGATGGGAAAAATCCCATCCACCTTTTTGTCATCTTCTAAAAAAGTAAAGCTCCGTAGCCATCCGCGATTTTCTGCAAAACTTCGTGCTCCAGATCGGATTGAGAACTGCACACAAGAGCCCGGCCCGGATAGTAGATCAGCGCCATTTCCAGTGCGCCCTCATTATCAGAAAGAAAAGCTACAGGCAAATCTGTCATGTGGGCATTCTGGGCAAAATGATAGGCATCGTCGGCAGTGGGAACCTCCACCAGAACCGCATCCCAGCCCTGGTCCTCTGCCTCCAGGATCTCCTCTGTCATATCCACCTCGCAGGAGAGTGGTTCCGAAAACTCCAGATCTTCGCTGAGGAAAAAGACCTCGTCATAATTGCAGGCGATAATGTCCTCCGGGTCCGGCTTTGGCAGTTCTCTGCCGGAAAAGTCATATTCCTCCATCATTCGGTGGAGCGCTCCGATATGAGCGGGTGTGGTCCCACAGCATCCGCCTATGATGGAAGCTCCTGCATCCAGCAGGGTTTTCATCTTTTCCGCCATTTCCACAGGCGTTGTGGCATAGTTCCCATCTGCGTCGGGCGTTCCCAAATTGGGCTTCACAATAAGGGGGACTGTGGCATAATGAGACAACTTTTCTAGCTGCTGCGCCATTTGGTCGTAGTCATCTGTACAGTTGATGCCAAATGCCTGGACTCCTAAGGACTGCGCCGTTACCATACAGGCCAGCAGATTGGAGCCATCTAAGGTGTCCCCCTCGCTGTCCATGGTCATGGTGACATATACCGGAAGCCCTGTCTGCCGGGCACCTAGCACAGCCGCCCGCATCCCTGTCATGGAAATCATCGTTTCACAGACGATCAGATCTGCCCCTGCATGTTTGAGGGCAAAGGCCTGTTCACTGTAAATGTTGACAAGCTCCAAAAACGGCGTCTCTCCAAAAGGCTCGACAGAAAGATTGGTGGGAGCGATATCTCCAGCCACCAACACACCTGTACCTTGGGCCGCCCCCTTGGTAAGGGCCACCAACTTGGCATTGATCTCCTCTACCCTGTCCTGAAGGCCAAATCGGGCCAGCATGGCACGATTGGCGGTAAAGGTAGGCGCATAAAGGACCTGAGCGCCGTTTACAATATATTCTTTTTGCAGATTTTGAAGCACATCCGGGTGTTCCAAAATCCACAATTCTGGACACGCGTCCTTGGGCATGCCCGCTTGATACAAATTGGTTGCTGTTGCGCCATCCAATAATCGGGGTGGCAAGGGTACTTCCATTGATTTCTCCTTTTCTGCCCGGTAAAACCGGAGCGATATGTTCATGTTCCCTGCCCATAAAAATTTGCAGCGAAGGGAGATTCTATCCCTACTGCGTCTGCTGGCAAAGGGTTACATGGTTTCAGGTACATTGATTTTCAGCATGGTCAGCACATTACGGATGACGGTGCGGGTCGCCAGGCACAGGGCCAGGCGGGCCTGCATCACATCCTCGGCTTCCCCTTTGACCCGGCAGGCATTGTAGAACTTGTGGAATTTGTTGGCCAACTCAATGACATACCGGGTAATCCGGGCCGGATCGTAGGTCCGGGCGGATTCTAAAATTTCCGAAGGATAGATGGCCATGTGCCGAATGAGTTCAATCTCCTCCGGCTGGGTAAAGCAGAGCAGGTCATCCAGCTGTCTTTCCTTGGGAGAGATGCCTTCCGCTGCCAGGTTTTTCAGAATGGAACAGATCCTGGCGTGGGCATACTGGACATAATAAACCGGGTTTTGAGAGGATTGCTCTACCGCCAGTCCCAGGTCAAACTCCATCTGGCTGCCTGGCTCCCGCATATTAAAGAGGAAACGGGCCGCGTCAATGGGCACTTCGTCCAGAAGATCGGTGAGGGTAATGGCTTTGCCGGTACGCTTGCTCATCCGCACCACTTCCCCATCCCGGGTCAGACGAACCAGTTGCATCAATACAATGTCCAGGCAGTTGCCGTTTAAGCCGATGGCATCCATGGCTCCTTTGAGCCGGGCTACATGGCCGTGGTGATCCGCGCCCCAGACATTGATCACCCGATCAAAGCCCCGAACTGCGAACTTATTATAATGATAAGCGATATCCGCTGCAAAATAGGTCGGATTTCCATTGGCCCGGATCAGGACCTCGTCCTTCTCCCCGCCATAGGCCGTGGCTTTATACCAAATGGCGCCATCCTTTTCATAGGTAAGGCCCTTTTCCGACAGGGTCTTGACGATGTCGTCAATGGCCCCGCTTTCATGGAGGGTGCTCTCTCTAAACCAGACATCATAGGTAATCCGATATTTTTCCAGGTCGGTTTTGAGCCCTTCGATATTCTTAGGCAGCGCATAAGCCACCAAAGCGTCACGGCGCTCCTTTTCCTCTGCGTCTACATAGGCATCCCCATGAATATCGGCAAACTCCTGTGCCCGGATCTTAATGTCCTCACCGTGATAGCCGTCCTCTGGGAAGGGAACCGCCTCTTCCCCCTGATAGATTTGAAGATAACGGGCCTCCAAGGATTTTCCAAACTTTTCAATCTGATTGCCAGCGTCGTTGACATAAAACTCCCGGGTCACATCATAGCCGGCCCAATCCAGCACTGCTGCCAGGCAATCCCCCAAGGCGCCGCCCCGGGCATTGCCCATGTGCATGGGGCCGGTGGGATTGGCGGAGACAAACTCCACCATTATCTTTTGATTGCCTCCCTCCTGGGAGCGTCCATAGTTTTCCCCGTCAGCTTCAATGGCCTTGATAACCCTGGCAAACCATTCCTTGGAGAGGAAAAAGTTGAGGAAACCAGGCCCAGCCATCTCACAGCGCTCAAAATAGGTGCCATCAAAGATCATCCGCTCCATCAGGATGGTGGCGATCTGCCGCGGATTCATCTTCAGGGCCTTGGCGCAGACCATGGCCACATTGGCGGCAAAGTCGCCGTGGCTTTTGTCGTTGGGGATTTCAATGGTAAAGGGGGGCAGGGGCACCGGCTCAAATTTACCGTCAGCCACTGCCATCCCCATGGCTTTCATAATCACTTCTTTGAGCTGTTCATTCGCTTCTTTAACCAGATTTGCCATCTATCCGTTGCACTCCTTGATGTTAATCGACACTTCATTTTCACTGGCAAGGCAGGCATTGACATCCAGAGAATACTGAAAATGGATATCACCGCCGTGGCTGTCCAGACCGTTGCGGATGTTGCTGCCCAACACCCCCACCATCAGATCCCCCATTTCGGTGGCATAATGGCACTGATGGCGTCTTCCTTTTTCTACAATAAGCTGAGAACAGCAGGGACCGGACCGGATCATGGTAACCATATCGTTGCCTTTGACCTTCAGCGTGGTCTTACAGCCATCATATCCCGTGGCTCCGCTTTCATCATAGCGGATATACTGGATGCCGTCTCGGATGTAGTAATTTCCCATGGTGGTCAGTTCCACGATATCGTCTTCGCCGTCCACCCGCTGTTTTCCTTTAATTGAAATAATAACTTCCTTTTTCAAAGTTTTTGCACTTTCCTTTCGCGCAAATAGTCTTATAACGTGTCCACACTGACATATTCCACATTTTGATCCACCTTTTCCCCTAGGAAGATGCCGGCTATATTGGAAAACTCGTCGGTGCGGTCGCTGACATAATAATGGCATTCTCCTTGGCGGTCTTCACCGCTTCCCATGCCATTCTGCATCAGATAGCCCTTCACATACCGGGCAGTAGCCTGGCCTGGATCCACCAAGGTTACCGAGTAATCCATCACCTGGGCGATAATGTCATAAATAATGGGATAGTGGGTACAGCCCAAGATGAGGGTGTCAATATGCTCCTCAAAAAACGGCTCCAAATACATCTTCGCCGTCAGCCTTGTAATCTCATTGTCGGGGGCTACCAGCCCGTTTTCCACCAGCGGCACAAACAGCGGGCAATCCCGTCCCACCACCTTGGCCTCAGGACGGATCCCCCGGATGGCCTTGCCATAAGCCCCGGAACGGACTGTCGCCGTGGTGCCGATCACCCCGATTCTGCCGCTGTCCGACAGGGCCGCCGCCTCCTGGGCTGCTGGGAGCAGCACGCCGGTATAGGGAACTCTGACATCCTTGACATCCTTATCGGTCAGCACGGAACTGACTGTGCCACAGGCTGCCACAATCATTTTGACGTCGTGGCTACACAGGAAATTGATGTCCTGGGCTGCATAGCGGCGGATGGTCTCACGGCTGCGGTTGCCGTAGGGTACCCGGCCTGTATCTCCAAAATAGACAATGTTTTCATGGGGGAGGATTTTTTTCAGCTCTTTGACCACCGTCAGCCCCCCAAGGCCTGAGTCAAAGACGCCGATGGGACGGTTATCCATTTGCACCCGCCCTTTCTATGGCAAGCTGAATGAGCCGGCGGATCAGCTCCGGATAGCTTACGCCGGAATATTCCATCAGCTTGGGATACATGCTGATATCGGTAAAGCCCGGAATGGTGTTGGGCTCGTTGAGAAGTACCTTCCGGTCCGACTTGCGCACAAAAAAGTCCACACGGGCAAAGCCGGAACAGCCCAGCGCCAAAAATGCCTTGCGGGCGGTCTCCTGAATCTCCTTGACCACCTCCGGCTCCAGACGGGCCGGGATATACAGGGCGGTGGTACCATCTTTATACTTGGCGTTGTAGTCGTAGAATTCCGCCACGGGGACAATTTCCCCTATGACTGAAACAAATGGATCGTCGTTGCCCAACACCGCACATTCCACCTCGTCTCCCACCACCGCTTCTTCTACAATGATCTTGCGGTCGTGGGCAAAGGCCGTTTCAAAGGCCTTCTTCAGGGTTGCTTTGTCGGTGGCTTTGGTGATGCCCACCGAACTTCCCGCATTGGCTGGCTTGACAAACACCGGATAATGAAGCCTTTGGGCAATCCGCTTCTCGATCTCGTCAAAGCGGTCCATTTCATATTCCATCACCTTTTCCCACTGGACGCCGGCAATACCAGCCTGTTCCAGAAGGGTGCGGGTCACAGTCTTATCCATGCAGACTGCAGAGGACAGGGTACCGCAGCCCACACAGGGGATGCCGGCAATCTCCAGAAGGCCCTGCATGGTGCCGTCCTCTCCATTTTTCCCATGGAGAACGGGAAATACCACATCGAGGCGGATATTTTCCACATGATCGGGGTGGAAAACTGTCAGCCCATGGACGCTCCGGTCCGGTGAAAGGATCGCGGGAACGCAGTTTGCTTTCTCCCAGGATCCATCGGGGATCCTGTCGATCTCCCCGGTGTAGTGATACCACCGTCCATCCTTGGTGATGCCAACCATTACGATGTCGAAATCATCCCGCGGCACATGGCGCAGGACAGAGGCGCCGGATACCAGTGAAACCTCATGCTCACTGGATGCGCCGCCGAATAGCACTGCCAGGGTAAGCCTTGACATGGGCTGCCACACTCCTATACAATAAACTACATCTGCTTGCCCGAAGAAATACGGAAAAATACACAGATGTATCTTTGTCTTCTGTCAAAAGGACATTAACAATAGTAGTTTATCATAATACGTATTTCTTCGCAATTGTTTTGCCTGTAAATTCATAGTTGATTCTTACGGAATTTAGAATTTATTTTTAAATTTCCTTGACTTGTCCTATTCCCTTGTGGTATAGTATTACTACCTCTAAAAGGGTTATTTTTTTATGCTCATTTTTACGGGCATAAAAAAGGGTTCCCCTTTCTCGCCCTATGGGCAGCCGAAAAGGGATGGCAAAACTCAAGCGTTCTCTTTACGAGGGAGGCAAAAAATTCCGTTACTCAGGAGGTGCCGATATGAGAGTCAAAGTTACTTTGGCCTGCACAGAGTGCAAACAGCGCAACTACAACACCATGAAGAACAAGAAGAACGATCCTGACAGGCTCGAAATGAACAAGTATTGTCGTTTCTGCAGGAAACACACGCTTCACAAGGAAACCAAATAGGCGAGAAAGGCGGTACTGTCGAGATGTCATCTACGCAAACGAAGGACACAAAAAAAGGCAGGTTTAATCCGGTGAATCTCGCCAAAAGAATTGGCCGTTTCTTCAAAGACATGAGGGGCGAGACCAAAAAGATCGTTTGGCCCACTAGAAAACAGGTTATCAACAACACCATTGTGGTGCTTGTTATGATGTTGATTGTGGGCATATTCATCTGGGGTGTCGATGCCATCATGTCCCTGCTGGTCAATGCTTTCCTTACAAACGCTTAAGCGAAAAGCGTGGAGGGATTAAATCATGTCTGAATCCGCAAAATGGTATGTTGTCCACACCTATTCCGGCTATGAGAATAAGGTGGCTCAAAACATTGAAAAAGCGGTGGAAAACCGCGGCCTTCACGATTTGATCCATGAGGTAAAAATTCCCACCGAAACGGTGGTAGAGGTCAAGGACAACAAAAGTCGCGAAGTGGAACGCAAAATCTTTCCCGGCTATGTGCTGGTAAAGATGGTTTTGACCGATGACAGCTGGTATGTCGTGCGCAATACCCGCGGGTGTACCGGATTTGTCGGCCCGGGTTCCAAGCCAGTCCCCCTCACAGACGCTGAGGTGGAGGCATTGGGTGTGGAAACCAAACAGGTCGAGGTTACCTATGCTGTAGGCGATTCCGTTAAAATTATCGAGGGTCCCTTGGAAGGCTTTGTCGGAACAGTGGATTCTCTGGATCGGGAAGCCGGATCTGTGCGGGTTATCGTTTCCATGTTTGGCCGGGAAACCCCGGTAGAATTAGAACTTGGCCAGGTCGAAACCGTAAACTAATCTTTTTAGGGAACTTAAAGGCCCTTGGGGGGCTTTAAGCTACACAGGAATCCACCTGTGTTTTACAGGGTGAAGATGAAAAAGTGGAGCTTCACCTGTGGGAGGAATTTTTTAAGAGATTCCGCCATTGACCACAATTTTTGGAGGTGCAAATTATGGCTCAGAAGGTAGTCGGCTATATTAAGCTGCAAATACCGGCCGGAAAAGCCACCCCGGCGCCGCCAGTAGGTCCTGCTCTGGGACAGCACGGCGTCAACATTATGGCTTTCACAAAAGATTTCAATGAGCGTACAAAGAATGACGCAGGTTTGATCATTCCTGTTGTCATCACCGTTTATGCTGACCGCTCCTTTACGTTCGTTACCAAGACACCGCCCGCAGCGGTCCTGATCAAAAAGGCCTGCGGCATTGAAAGCGGTTCCGGCGTGCCGAACAAAACCAAAGTCGCAAAGATCACCAAGGAGCAGGTCGAAAAGATTGCACAGCAGAAGATGCCTGACCTCAACGCGGCCAACATTGAGTCCGCTATGAGCATGATCGCGGGAACAGCTCGCAGCATGGGCATTGAAGTTGTAGACTAATGCTCTCCGGTGGGAGGAACATTCCGTAAACACCACTTATGAGGGAGGAACACAAATGAAACACGGTAAAAAATATCAAGACAGTTCCAAACTGTTCGACCGCTTCCAGACTTACGATTCCACCGAGGCGTTGGATCTGGCTGTGAAAACCGCGAAAGCAAAGTTTGACGAAACTGTTGAAGTTCATGTAAGACTGGGCGTTGACTCCCGCCATGCTGACCAGCAGGTCCGTGGCGCTGTTGTTCTGCCCAACGGAACCGGCAAACAGGTCCGGGTTCTGGTCTTTGCCAAAGGCGACAACATCGCTGCTGCTCAGGCAGCTGGTGCTGAGTTTGTCGGCGGCGAGGATATGATGCAGAAAATCCAGCAGGAGAACTGGCTGGACTTTGACGTTGTCATCGCTTCTCCTGATATGATGGGCGTTGTGGGACGTCTGGGTAAAATCCTTGGCCCCCGCGGACTCATGCCCAACCCCAAAGCTGGCACCGTTACCCCCGATGTGGCCAAAGCGGTCACCGAGGCAAAAGCTGGTAAGATTGAGTATCGTCTTGACAAGACCAACATTATCCACTGCCCCATCGGAAAGGCTTCCTTTGGCGTAGAGAAACTCAGCGAGAACCTGAACACTTTGATGGACGCCATTGTCAAAGCGAAACCCGCAGCAGCAAAGGGCCAGTATATCAAATCCTGTGTGGTTGCTACCACCATGGGCCCTGGCATCAAGATCAACCCTGCAAAATATTCTGCATAAGTTCTAAACTGCTCATTGACATGAGCTTCGTTTCATGATAAAATGATAGAGCTGTTTTCCAAAGACAGCAGGTGGTCAAACATAATGGGTTTTTTACCCGCCTGCCGAGGATGCGCAACACATGGATATTCTCGCGTTATATAGACGCTGGGTCTTCCGTTTTGTATGTATTGCCCTTCCTGCGGTTGCGGGAAGGGCTTTTTGTTTGTCCGGTATTTCGTTTCAATTTGATTCTGATCAATTGGATATTTTTCTCCCGGCTTTCGGGGGAGCTTCAGGAGGTGAAACATCTTGCCAAATGAGAAAGTACTGCAGAGCAAACAGCAGCTGGTCGCCGATCTGGCTCAGAAGCTGAAGGATGCTTCCGCCGGCGTCATCGTCGACTATAAGGGCATCACTGTTGCAGATGATACCAAGCTTCGTCGTGACCTGCGGGCTGCAGGCGTTGAGTATTCTGTTATCAAAAACACCATGCTCCGCTTCGCTCTCAAGGGAACCGATCTGGAGGAGATTTCCTCTGTATTGGAGGGTACCACCGCTCTGGCTACCAGCGCAACCGATCCTGTTGCTGCTGCTAAGATTCTGTGCAAATATTCCGATGACACCAAAGGAAAGTTCGCCATCAAGGCCGGCTTTGTTGACGGAAAAGCACTGGATGCCGAAGGCGTCAAGGCACTTTCCAAACTGCCTTCCAGAGAAGAGCTCATCGCCAAGACTCTGGGTGGACTCAACGCACCGATCTCCGGTTTTGCAAACGTACTGTCTGCCAACCTGCGTGGTCTGGTCGTTGCGCTTAATGCTATTGCTGAAAAACAGAGCGCATAAGGGATGATTTCCCGCGCTAAAAACAAAAGAAAAGAATTTATATGGAGGTAACATATCATGGCTTCTGAGAAAGTTTTGAATCTGATTGAAGAGGTTAAATCCCTGACCGTTCTGGAGCTCTCCGAGCTGGTAAAAGCTCTGGAAGAGGAGTTCGGCGTTTCCGCTGCTGCTCCTGTTGCTGTTGCTGCTGCTCCTGCTGCTGGTGGCGCTGCTGCCGCTGAGGAGAAAACCGAGTTTGACGTCATCCTGAAGAGCGCTGGCGCAAGCAAGATGGGCGTTATCAAACTGGTCAAAGAGATCACTGGTCTTGGCCTGAAAGAGTCCAAAGAGCTGGTTGACAACGCTCCTAAAGCCATCAAAGAGGGCGTTTCCAAAGCTGATGCTGACGATATCTCCAAGAAGCTGACCGATGCAGGCGCTGAAGTTGAGGTAAAATAAGTCACTTTTACAGAAAAAAGCGGAGCCAATATTGGCTCCGCTTTTTTATTATTCTTTCTGGTCTGTGAATCGTTTACAATCTTTTCTCTTCTTTCCAGATTTTCCTCTGGGCAGATTGTCATCCATGCTCAATCAATTCTTATTTTAGCTGATTTCCCAATTGATATGCCTGCCGGGGAAACATAGAATGCTGGGTCATAGAAGGTGTGCCACAACCGGTTCCTAAAATCATCCCCATATCTGTCAGGTTCAAATAACGCACCAGCGTTTTATAATAGCATTCCAACGCCTCGAAGGTCCAGTTGTCGCTGTTCCACGCGGCAGCCAATAAAGCTGATTTCATATGTTTGCGCTGGATACTGCTATTAAACGCACAGAAGCGGTCAATGAGTGTCTTTAGTTGGGCTGACATTCCATAATAATACAGTGGCGTCACAAAAACCACCATATCCGCCTCTAAAATCTTGGGGCGGATTTTTTCCATATCATCCTTCTGCACACAGGGGCCCTCATACCCACAGTGAATACATCCGGTACAGGGATGAATGTTCCCATGGGCAGCATCGATAATTTCCACCGTGTGACCAGCTGCTTCCGCCCCCTGCCTGAAACTGTCGGCCAGCAGGTTGGAGGAACTATTTCGATTTGGGCTGCCTTCCAACATGATAATTTTCATGGTCTGTTTCGCCTCATTTCCTTTGTATCAAGTGATCTGCGGCAACTTTCCGGCTTTGGTATAGCCGTCTCCTTCTTACGGAGGCTTAAAGGTCTGCTGCCCACCGTTTCAGCATATCCTCAGAGGGATTTCCATTAAGCAATCTCCCTTCCTTGATCACTGCACCTGCGCAGCTGGAGGCGAGCTCCTTTGCCGTCTTCCCCATGCCGCTGCCGCCGGAAGTGGCAAACAAAATGATAGTTTTGCCGGTGAAGTCATAGCTTTCCAAAAAGGAGCGGATGATGGTAGGCGCTGTGTACCACCAGATAGGAAACCCTAAAAAAATCCGGTCATAGTCCTGGATCTTGGCGTCTGTATCGGCCAGTTCTGGACGGGAGGAAGGATCGTTCATTTCCACTGAACTGCGGGAATGTCTATCCTGCCAGTTGAGATCCGCTCGGGTATACGGCACAGCCGGTTTAATTTCGTATAGGTCACCGTCAGTTGCTGCTGCCAATTTTTCCGCAACACGCTTGGTGGTACCACTTGCTGAGAAAAAGGCTACTAAAGTTTTTTTCATATGATGTATCCTCCTTGTCACTTTACATTTTAGGTTATTCTAACACATCAATCGTGATGGTTCCAGACATCTCACCGACCAGCTCCCCGCCAGAAACAACCTGTCCCAGTTCATACAGGGAGGGATTCTCGTTATAGTCTCCGTAAAACATCACTACGTCTCCCCAGGGAGCATAATAGGCCAGCGTGCCAGCTCCCCCTTGCGCCAATGGAGTATTGTCCGTATCCAGCTGCTGGGTCGGATAAAAGATTTTCTCGTTGGTGCTGTAATCCTCCACCTCGATGGTGAGGGGCAGCTGCTCATAGAAAGAGGCGGCCGCCCCACCATCGTTAAGCTGGTAAACAACAACATTTTCTCCAAACCGGACAGAAATCTGCCGGGATGATGTAATTTCCGGCTCTTCCGAATCTTCTGACGCTGAGGGTATTTCTACCACAGAAAGCGGTTCTGATGTTGCGAGTGGCTTCGATTCTCCTGCGTCAGAAGACGATTCTGTTACAGGAGATGACGATTCCTGATCGTTGGCACCGCAGGCCGAAAGAGTAAATACCATCAGGCAAAGAAGGACTACGCCAAAAAGTTTTTTCATATTCTCTTCCTCCCGCTATTAATAGCCAAGTCCAGCGACCCAGCTTTGAATGTCGCCTTGGGAAGAAGCGGCCTCCTCTTCATAGCAATCAAAAATATTGTCGGAAATCACTGCATTGGGCGTTGCCTCTGTAATCTGCTCCACACTATTGGCAAGGCCGCCAGTGCCGTGGGAACAGAATAGATATACCTGTTTACCAGAAAGGTCATTCTCTTCCAAGAAGGAAAGCAGGGCCATCGGCACGCCGTACCACCAGTTGGGATACCCTAAAAACACAGTATCATACTGATCTAGATTTTCAACATTTCCCCTCAGCTCTGGACGGGCATTGTCTCCCCTCTCCTGGTTGGCCCTGGCCAGACACTGATCCCAATCACTGGGATAGGGTTCAGTAACCTGAATAGAGAATAGGTCTCCTCCAGTTTCCTCCTGTACCCAGCCTGCCAACTGCTGTACATTCCCGGGGGCAACTACACTGGGCGAAGCAACAGCATCCACATCATCCGCCAGGATCGCATTGTCTGCCCAGGAAAAATAGGCTACCAGGATATTGCTGCTTCCCCCTTCATCTTCCCCTCCAGCATCGGATGATGCTGACTGCGAACTGGAAGTTTCTCCCTCTGCATCATTGTCATTCGGTTCTGCCTGCTCAGACACGGTTACACCCTCTTTAGAGGTTTCAGAACTATCCTGACCTTCTGTTGTTCCACATGCTGAAAGAGAGAGAATCATTGTTATTGCTAAAATAATCGAAAGGAATCTTTTCATTTGCAATCCTCCTTGTTTGTTTATTGCCGCAGGAAATCCCTAGGTAATCTGCGGTTTCCTTGCGAGAAAAAGGCTTTAGGATTTCTGATTTCATTATAAGTCTCAATTTTATCAATGTCTAATACCTATTTTTTATCTTTTGTTATACAAATTAAGTATTGATAAACTCATAAAAAGATCTCCTAGACAAAACTAGGAGATCTTTTTATGAGCTATAAACCTGATGATACTTCTTGTACTACGCAAAAATACCCAGTTTTTTGCCGAAAATCCCTTTCTATTCCAGGGTATTTTCCTCCTGATGTATCTTTTCTTGTCCCTCTCCCACCGGGGGAACAGGATGAATTCTTTTGGGCTTCTCCCCTTCCCCTTTGTCTTTGAAAAACAGTTCCTTGGCTCCGATAAATAGCAGGAAAACAGCGAAGAGCCGGCGCAGCATATCCTCCCCTACAAAAAGAGCTGTCTGATATCCTAAAAAAACGCCGGCATATCCGAAGATTGTGACCCAAAGCACTACTTTCCAGTTGACCAGCTTGTTTTTAGTATGCATAATCAGAGCAATGACAGCAATAGGCATAAAAAAGATGAGGTTAATGGTCTGTGCCTCCAACTGGGCCACACCGGCAAATGCCGTCAGATAGAGCAGGAGGATTCCTCCCCCTCCCATGCCCATGGCGCTGATGGTGCCAGCCAGGAGGGCCGTGATCGAAGTAAGCAGAATATCCGTCCAATTCATCGCATCAACAGCCGGATAGCGGAAAAGATGATAAGGGCTCCGAAAATCCTCCGCAACAGCGTCTGGGGGATTTTGGGCAGAAGCCAGGCGCCCAATAGTCCCCCCGCAATGCCGCCAGGGATATAGAAGATCCAATCGATAAATGCAAGCTGGGTTTTCCCCATATAAAGCCAAAGGCTGAAAAGGCTGAGAAAAAAGATGACTGCAATAGAGGTGGCGTGGGCTTTTTTTACCTCTAGGCCATTTGCTTTGAGAAAGGGTACTGCTACCATGCCGCCTCCCGATCCAAAAATTCCGTTGAGGAATCCAATGGCTATTCCAATAAGGGCAGTCGCTATCTTTTTCCCCTTCTTTATCTTTTCCAACCGGCCTCCTCCTTTCTTTCGGAATCAAGCCATCCGGCAAAACAAAACTGCTGGCTTTAGTATTTCCTGTTTTTCTTAGGAAATGACAAGCCAGCAGTTTTAACTTTTTTATTCAGATCAAATTTAATAAAAACCGAACCGCGTAAGAGGCCAGAAAATATCCGGCCGCAGGAGGCACAAAAGCAGTGCTGCCCGGTGAGTGACGTCCCTGTGGAGAGTCGGGGGCGCACACCGCCTCCATCGGCTGCTCCCTGCTGAAAAGCACCGGTGTATGTTCAATCCCTCTGCGTCTTAATTCCCGCCGCATGATCCGGGCCAAGGGGCATCCGCATCCGACAGTATCTGCAATATCCCCTAAAACAAGCTGGGAGGGGTCTATCCGGTTTCCTGTCCCAAGACAGGTTATCATGCCTATCCCTTGATTGCGGCACTCTGTGGCCAAATCTAGCTTGGCTGTGACCGTATCAATGGCGTCCACCACAAAATCGGGATGATAGTCATAGAGAAAGTCCCGATTTTCCGGCAAATAGAATTCCTCACGTAGTGTCAGCTCCAGGCCGGGATTAATATCTAAAAAGCGCTCCCTGAGTACCTGTGTCTTTTGCATCCCCAGTGCGCTGTGGGTAGCCACCAGCTGGCGGTTGAGGTTGGTCAAATCCACTGTATCGTGATCCACCAGCATCAGATGCCCTACGCCTGATCGAACCAAGGCTTCGGCCGCAGCGCTTCCCACGCCGCCCAGCCCCAAAACCGCTACCCGGCTGTGGGCCAACTTCTCCAGCCCCTCGCCGCCAAGCAGTAGCTCTGTCCGGGAAAGCCAATGTTCCATGGAGATTCCTCACTTTCAAAAAATGGGCATAAATATACCCCACAAAGCCGCCATGTGACTGTATGAAAACCCGTCATTACAACAGGGTGGGTGCCATCCCAGCAGTTTCACGCTCCCTTCATCCGCCAAAGCGGGAGGTCTGCAATCTGCTACCGGAGTCTAGCTCCCTTTTCATCAAGTGTTGGATTATATATGGTCACACTTTATCGCACTTCGCAGGGTGTATTTGTCTCAGTTTGTTTGTGATGTTCCTATTATACCACAGGTCATACAGATTACACAATGGAAATCCTTTACGATTCCTGAATATCGTAATATTCATCCAAACGATCGAGGAAAATTTCAGACACTTTGTTAAATTCCTCTTCGTCCTCAATGGCCACCAGGAACTCTTCTTCCCCTTCCATCTCGGATTTGAGCAGAATCAATTCCCCATCGTCTTCCACCGCATCCTCCGCGTCGTCATATACAGGAATCAATGCGATGTAGCGGTCGTCCTCTATTTCCAGGGTGTCTATGACCTCAAACTGGTGCTCTACCCCTTCGTCATCCACCAGCGTCAACAGGTCTGGTCCAAACTCCATCTCTTCCGGCATGCCAATCAACTCCTTTGGTTCTAGTTTTATCAGCGAGCGATGTAATATGAGTTTAATGCAATTGCTCTCGCCTGTCAATCCGTACACAAAGACTCCATACTTAATTTACAAAATATATGATTTTAGTTCAAAAAAACTATTGACATTATCTATAGTGTATGGTATATTATAGTCACAGGAAGGAAATAAAGATCATCTAACAACATAGTATCTGAAAGATGGTGAATGAGATCATACCAAAGGGATTTGGAAAGGTCGAACCATTGTCCGAGAAAGATGACTCACTGTAAATGGGATGGTCATTTCCTCCGAAAAGTATCTGAAGGCAATGAAGGCCAATAAAAAGGCAGCATTGTCAAAAGGGATACTGATTGAATGATAAGAAAGGGAGGCGGTACCCATGTACGAAGAAATGCCAGGAAATTTAGTTGCGTTCCATAGATATATGGGCAGCGCTCGATAACATAATCTGCAATAAAGCGTTAAACCAAAAGTATGAAACATTTCGAGAAGAAGCATGTTCAAACGGTTAACAGACAACGGAGTCATTTTCCGATTGAGATTATGCAAAAGGCTGTATCTTCTGTAAAGAAAGAAGATTCCATTTTATCTTTGGAACGTGAAGAATTGCCGAGAGGTTTTCTTTCCATATAAGAAAAATTGAAAGTGGTGAATCCCATGAAATAGCTAAGGCAGCAGAAAAAACTGCCGAATCGGATAAAATTAAAAAAATCCGAGGGATAAAGAAATCGAATGGAGCATTAGTCCAATGTAATATTTGATGTTTATCCTGTTATTTCAGCAACGTGAATTCTTGCAAAAAGAAGCGTAAGCCTTGTATTGAATCAGATCAGCATTACAAGCGGCAAATGAAATTGCTCACGTAAAGCAGTGAAATGAGATCAATGCGAAACTTGCATCTTCCCGTTATCACAATAAGGTGATAAATAGTTCTACTTGTAGAAAGATAAATAAAGAATGGTTTATCTTTAAGAAAGCTAAGTATAAAATAAGCAGTGTTTCCTGTTTAAACTATGAAAGGTAATCACAAGTAAGAAGCCGCAAGTAGTTGCTGAGAGATTTCAAAGGGAAACCAAGCAAAGACAAATTTAAATTTAATATCTAATGAAATAAAAACAAACCGCAATGGTGAAAGCTGTTGCGGTTTGTTTTTTGTCTTCCCTCCCCTATTTTATTTCACAATTTGTTTATTTTGTTTTCTTGTGCCATCCTCTCTTTTGCTGTATAATGGAAATCGCCGTTCAAAAAGGCGTATGTTTTCCCACATCCGCAAAAGAATATAATGAGGTGACAAACCATATGAAAAGAATCTTATCAGCAGTCTTAGCCGCAGTGATGGCCTTCTCCTTGGCCGGCTGTTCCAGCGACAACGGATCATCCTCTTCCTCCGGATCAGAGAGCTCACAGGCTCAGGCTCCAGAGTTTACCCCAGGAGATCCTATCCAGCTCAAACAGTTTGAGGAGCCCCAGCCGGGTGAGGAAATTGCCATCATTAAAACCAATATGGGCGACATTACCGTCCGCTTCTTCAAGGATGAGGCTCCTAAAGCGGTAGAAAACTTCATTACCCATGCCAAGGATGGCTATTACGACGGTCTTACCTTCCACCGGGTTATCAACGACTTTATGATCCAGGGCGGTGATCCCAAGGGTGATGGTACCGGCGGAGAAAGCATTTGGGGTACAAAGTTTGAGGACGAGTTTTCCGATAATCTCCATAATTTCCGCGGTGCTTTATCCATGGCAAATGCAGGAACCAACACCAACGGTAGCCAGTTCTTCATCGTCCAGTCCTCCCAAAAGCCTACCACGGCTGAGGAGGAAGAAGCTTTTCTTCAGAACGTCTACTTCAACAAGTTGGTAGCCCAGGCAAGTCAGCGTCTCTACGAGAAATCTTCTACCGAGGAAAGTATAGACATAGATGCCTATAATGAAGAGATAGAAAAAGAAAATGCCGCGATCCAGGCTGCGGTCAATGCAGGCGTGCCGGAAGAGGCGCGGGAATATTATCAATCCGTCATTGACAAGTATAAGGAAGTGGGCGGCACTCCCAACCTGGATAACAAGCATACCGTCTTTGGCCAGGTCATCGAAGGGATGGACATTGTAGATCAAATTGCCGCTGTGGAAACCGATGACAACGATAAGCCCACCGAAGATGTCATCATCAATTCCATTGAGATCACAACCTATGCATAAAAGAAAAAGCGCCGTTAACGGCGCTTTTTTCTCAAATATGCCAGATAGCTACCAACGTGGTGACAACAATAATGCTGATACAGATGGAAATGGAATTGATAACTCCCGCTACCGAAACATCCCCGCCCAGTTTTTCGGTAAACACCGGCGCCATACAGGGAATGGGTGAAAAGGATACAATCACCAAAACATGTCTGACCTCCTCCGAAAAAGGCAGAAGGAAAAAAGAAACAAGGGCCAAAGCTGTGGCGCAGGTAAATCGTAGACCTACATTGGTAAGAACCCGTTTGATCTTTTTATGATCCAGATGAAACTCAAAAATCAAGCCAATCAGGAGCATAGAAAGAAAGGTGTTGGCGGAGCCAAAAGTTCCGGTGATGTCGTAGACAAAATCGGGAAACCTGAGTCCAGCAAAGGCCATGATCAGCATTAACATATAGGCATCAAAGGGTATAGAAGAAAAGAGCCTGTAAAAGAAGTATTTGGGTGATTGGTTCTTCCCTTTGCCTGCAAACTGGGCCGCCACCGCATAGGTCCCGCCGGTAGACATGATAGAGTTGCCCGCATCAAACATGCCGGTGACAATGACCCCAAAGGAGCCCATAAAGCTTTGTACATAGGGCATGGTAAAGCAGCCGATGTTAAAACCCGAATAGTTGAGGATGTTAAACGCTTTATCAATCCCGTCCATCTTCCTGGCCATAAAATAACCTACTCCCGCCATAAAAAGGTTGGCGCATAAGCCAAGAAGGATAATCCCCATCAAGGAGGGATCCATAGAAAAATCGTCAAAGCTGGTGATGATGACAGCAGGCAATGTCAAATGCATAATGATCTTCATGACAATCCGGTAATCGGTAGCACAGAACAATCCTACTTTTTTGAGCCCATAGCCTGCGGCGATGATCAGTACAAAGCTGAGTGCCTTTACCAAAATGGCAAACATATTGTTTTCCCCTCTTCACTGCAATACAGGTCTGTATCTTACGGACCCGGCTTCTCCCCATTTTATCTATTTATTATTTGAGCGGCAGCACATCCTTAAAAACGGCGGTGTACAGCGGGGATATCATCTTATCCAGATGATAATGTCCGAAATACCAGCCCTTAAATTTTACCTGCTTTGCTATTTCATCCAGATAATCATGGAGGTTGTGGATGTCATGGCAGTCCATATCCAAAAAGGTTCTAACGGTGGAGGAAATCTCGTGGGTGACGATATAATCCACCTCATTGCCACAAGCCGCCAGGTTCTCCCTTCCCCTCGCAAAATCTTCTTCACTGGGCATTTCCTGTGGCCACCAAAGCTGGTTTTTCTCCCTGGACTCTATGTTCTCGCTTTCTCCCCCTCCAAAGGCGAAGATCTTTTTCCCCTCGATTTCGTAGACAACGCCACGCTGTAAATAGGAAAGATTGCCGCTGATATGGCGGGCGGGCGCGCCGCCCAGCTCAAAGAGCTCATAGTCAAAAAGACGGTCAAAGTTTTCGTGGGTACCGTCTACAAACAATATCTGATAACGGCGCTTTCCAATCCATTTGAGAAGCTTTTGCTCCTTCTTGCCGCCATCCCACACAAAGCCGAAATCGCCGCACACGATCAGGGTATCCCCTTTTTTCAGCTTTTTGAGTTTTTTACTCTTAAATCGCTCCATGTCCCCGTGAAGGTCACCTGTCACATAAATCAAGGCCACGTCCTCCCTTTTCTTGGGCTTGTCACAAAACATGCCCCGCGGCCAGACTCCCCGCGGGGCATATGAATTTATTCTTATTGTATGCCTGTTCCCCGCAATTTGTCAAGAACCCTTCCATCGTGACGAATCCGGTAAAAAGAAGGAAATTTGGCTTTCTATTTCTGCCCATTTCTGGTATACTAATCATAAGTAGATTTTTCTTTGATGAAATGTTATTTTAAAATTCCGATATCATACTGCGGGAGAGAAAAGTTATGAAAAAGAAAATTGCATTTATATTAGCTTTTATCATCTGCTGCTCTGTTTTCTCCTCACTTTTCACCTCGTTTGCCGCCTATACGCCTCCGGAATTCAATCCGAAAATCGATGAGGACGCGGCCATTTATATGGTCAACCTGGACACCGGTGATGTCATCTATGAGCAGAATGCAGACAAAGAAATGTATCCGGCTTCACTGACCAAGATCATGACCACCTTGCTGGCTTTGGAAAATACTGACGATCTGGACGCCCATACCGTGACGGCGATGAATTCTCTTTTCAATGAATTCGCAGGCATCAACATCTCCACCGCCGGTATTTTAGGCGGGGAAACCCTGACCATGCGTCAGCTTCTCTACTGCATGATGCTCCAGTCGGCCAATGAGGCCGCGAACATGGTAGCCTACGATTTGGGAGATGATTCCATCCCCAATTTTGTCAATATGATGAATGAGCGTGCCAAAGAACTGGGATGCCAGAATACAAACTTTGCCAATCCCCATGGCCTTCATTCTCCTAGCCATTATACCACCGCAAAAGACATGTTTCTCATTACCCAAGAGGCGTTGAAAAACCCAGTTTTCAAAGAAATCTGTGGTTCCTCCCGCTACACCATTGACGGTACCAATATGCGGGATACCTTTACCCTCGTCTCCACCAATTATATGATGGAAAACGGCAGCAAGTATTATAACCCTTATGTTACCGGAGTGAAAACCGGCACCACTGATGAGGCTGGACGGTGTCTCATTTCTACTGCGACCAAGGACGGCTACACCTATCTGACCGTTGTGATGGGCGCGCCTCAAACCGATGAAAACGGAAATGAACTGGCGGATAACCTTGCCTTTGTTTACACCAATAATCTGCTGGATTGGGCCTTTGATACCTTCCGTGTAAAAACGCTCGTTGAAGCGGGAGAACATATTCAAGAATTGCCTTTAAGGCTGGTTTGGGGACAGGACTACATTCCTCTGGCCACAGGTGAAAGTTTCTCCGCTCTCATTCCCGCTGATATTGACTCTACCAGTGTACAGATTATCCCCAATGACGATCTGCCCGACTATGTCAAAGCGCCCATTACAGAAGGGGAAAAGTTGGGGACTGCTACAGTTGTCCTGTCCGGAGAAAGTATTGGCACCATTGACCTGATCGCTGGGGAAAGCCATGAGGCCAATATGCTTCTCTCTATTCTGGACACGATTGGCAGTATCTTTCAGTCCTTCTGGTTTAAGTTCTTCTTTGCTTTGGTCATCATCCTTGTCATTGGATATATTGTGTTGATGATCATCCGCAACCATAACCGAAAAAAATACAAAGCGATTAAACAGCGCCGCAAACTCTGATAGAACAATCTCTCATGAGGAGGGGACTACGGTTCCTTCCTCTATCTTTTTAGAAAGGAGAATCTGGAATGCAGAACCGAAAAATTGACGGCGGCAAGCCCTTTGACTGGGGACGTACCTCTGATGACTACGCCAAATATCGGGATATTTATCCGCCCATTTTCTATAAAAAAATTTTGGATCTCGGCTTATGCATTTCCGGGCAAAAGGTGTTGGATCTTGGTACAGGCACCGGGGTATTACCTCGTCATCTCTATAGCGCCGGTGCCCATTTTACTGGGGTAGATATTTCGGAAAATCAGATTCTTCAAGCTCGCCGGCTGGCGCAGGACGGTGGTATGGATATCGAATTTATTGTCTCCCCTGCCGAAGATCTAGCCTTTTCTCCCAACACCTTTGACGTAGTCACCGCTTGCCAGTGCTTTTTCTACTTTGATCCAACCCGGGTTCTGCCCCAGATTGCCCGGATGCTTGTCCCCGGCGGAAAGCTGGCCATCTTTTACATGGCGTGGTTACCAGAAGAAGATCCCATTGCAGGGGAAAGCGAAAAACTGGTCCTCCGCTACAGTCCTCAGTGGTCGGGAGCGGGAGAGCAAAGACGCCCCATTCCCATCCCCCCTGAAGCCCAAAATCTTTTCACACTCACCCATTCCCTCACCTTTGACCTGCGCGTCCCCTTCACCAGGGAAAGCTGGAATGGCCGAATTAAAGCATGTCGCGGTATTGGCGCCTCCCTTTCTTCAAAAGAGATCTCCGACTTTGAAAAAGAACATCTTGCCTTGCTCAACCGCATCGCACCCCCTTCTTTTGAAATTCTCCACTATGCCTCTATGGCAGTATTAGAAGTAAAAAAGTAAACCTTTACTTTTTTGGGCAGAACCTCCAAGCACTGTCCCTTTGGTTTTATAGTTTCTACAAAATGCATGAGACCCGTTGATCTCATGCATTTTTCATGCTAAGATATAGATGAAATCGGAAAAAACGCATAGTTTTTCTACACTTTTTTGTTAAAACTGCAACAAACATCTCTTTGGCGAGAATTCCGTAAAACATGATTGAAAAAGAAAGAGGGGTGTCCTATGCCAGATCCCAGTTACACACCATTACTGCTTCTTGACAACAGCAACATGATGTCCATCCTCAATCAGGGAGAATTTAAGTGTACCAATCTCAGCTTCGCGGAGGCCAAAGCAATTTTGGAAATGCATGATGAATCGGATATCCTTCGCTGCTTTACCGACAACAATATTGAGGAAATCATCTTCAATTATCTCGGTATTGCCAAACGGGATTTTGCCTACAAGCATATCCGGAATATGCGGGTTGGACAGGACGCCATTGTTTTTAAGCTCTACATCACCCCATCGGAAACCCAGCCCATCATCCAGGCGGATGACCATGTAGAGGCAAAGAAGATTCAAAATGTCTATGTCTACTGTATGTTGGTATCCCGGACAAAATAAAAAAAGCGGCTACAAGCCGCTTTTTTTATTTGCTCTCTTCCTTGGCCTTTTCTTTTTGATTTCTCCGGTAGGCAAGATAACTTTCCAGAATAATGGTGGCCGCCACCTCATCAACCATGTCCTTACGCTTCTGTCCGCGGATATCCGCCTCGTTGAGAATTTCATGAGCCGTCACCGTGGTGCGGCGTTCATCCCACAATTCCACCGGAACCGTGACCACATTGCGCAAGCGCTGGGCAAAGCGTTCACATTTTTGGGCCCGCTCCCCTGTGGTGCCATCCATGTTTTTGGGGTATCCCACAACCACATGGGAGACCTGGTACTCATCCACAGCAACGGATACCTGTACCACCAATTTGTTTAGATCCCGTTCGTGGATAACACCAATGGGGGAAGCTAAAAATTCCGTTCGGTCACAGACTGCCAGTCCTGTCCTGGCGTCCCCCAAGTCTACCGCCATAATCTTCATGCGTCTTTCTCCTTTAATTCCTTCTGCCAGGCTTTATCATCGTTGATCTCTACACCCTCCACATGTAGGTGGCTGGAATCGTTATAAAATGCCACATGGGTGTCAAAGTGATCGTCATATTCCACCAGGGTTACCGAGGTATTGTCACACCAGGGCAGCTGATCCATATCCTCAGGCTTCAAATGCATTGCAGACTGCATCAGGCAGCGGATAGCCCCGCCGTGGGAGACAACGCAAATGGTCTTTCCCTCGTTCTCCTGGGCTAATTTTTTGACAGTATCCCGCATCCTTTCACACACATGCTGGATAGTCTCCCCTCCCGGAATACAGAGCTGATAGATATGATGATCCCACAAATATACTTCATGGGGATATTTTTTCGGCATATCCGGCCAATACTGGCCTTCCCACTCGCCGCCGTTGATCTCTACAACTCCGGGCTCCGTCAATACAGCAAGCCCTTGTCGGGATGCAATGGCCTTTGCCGTATCCTGGGCGCGGGACATCTGGCTGGCATACACCTTATCCAGATGGATTTTCTTCATCCGCTCTCCTACCAGCGCCGCCTGTTTCCTTCCATTTTCGGTCAGCGGCAGGTCGGAAAGGCCCTGGAATACATGAGTCACATTGCCGACAGCTTCTCCGTGGCGTACTAAATATACCTTTGTCATTGTGCAAGCTCCTTCTTCGTGTGATCTATTGAACATTGAACGGTTACGATTTTACCAGGGTTCTACAGTTCCCACGATGTCGGACACCCTCTTGATCTGCTTTTCTTCCAGATAGGCATCCAAGCCCTCCACCACATGGATTGGCGACCATGGATCCCAGAACATGGCGGCGCCGATCTGAACAGCGGACGCTCCCGCCATCATCATCTCCACGGCGTCCTCCCATTTTGCGATACCGCCCATTCCCACAACCGGAATAGAAACGGCGTTGGCTACCTGCCAAACCATCCGCAGGGCGATGGGAAATACAGCAGGTCCGGACATTCCTCCGACATTGTTTTTGAGGATTGGACGCCGGGTTTGGATGTCAATGCGCATTCCCAACAAGGTGTTGATGAGGGAAACTGCGTCGGCGCCTTCGCTTTCCACCGCTTTGGCAATGGAGGCAATGTCGGTGACATTAGGGGAAAGTTTCACCATCAGCGGTTTTTTACAGTAAGGCCGTACTGCCTTGACCATCCCCGCCGCTCCCTCACAGGAGACGCCGAAAGCCACCCCGCCCTCCTTGACATTGGGGCAGGATATATTCAGTTCGATCATATCGACTTCTGTATCAGAAAGCCGCTCTACCAAGCGGCAGTAATCTTCTACGGTTGAACCGGCCGCGTTTGCAATCAGCACGGTATCCTGTTCTTTCAGATAGGGCAGATCATTTTCAATAAAGCTCTCCACACCGGGATTTTGCAGCCCTACCGAATTGAGCAGACCAGATGGGGTCTCTGCAATCCGGGGCGGAGGGTTGCCCAAACGCTTTTCATAGGTCATCCCCTTCAGGGACACGCCGCCCAACTTGGAAAGGGGATATAAATCCTCATATTCCCGGCCAAAGCCAAAACAGCCGGAAGCGGTAATCACTGGGTTTTTGAATCTAACGCCGGCAATGTTGACACTGAGATCAGCCACCGAATACAACCTCCTCCGCCTCGAACACTGGACCATTTTTACATACATGGCTATAGTTTTCCTGCCCCTGCTTGTCCCGGGTTTTACAAGCACAGACAAGACAGGCCCCGACGCCACAACCCATCCGCTCCTCTAGGGAAACCTGGCAGCGGATACCAAATTCCTTGGCAATCTCGGCCAAAGCCTTCAGCATGACCATGGGACCGCAGGCATAGATGATATCAATGCCGCCCTGGGCGAGCAAGGCCCGAACCTCTTGGGTGACAAAGCCCTTTTTGCCATAAGAACCATCGTCGGTGCAAACCCGTACATCACAGCCTTGATTTCTAAAATCCTTTTCCAAAATCACACGGCTTTGATCTCTGAAACCAATAACAGCGGTGGCCCTTTTCCCAAGAGACGTCGCCACTTCTACCAACGGGGGAACGCCAATACCGCCGCCTACCAAAAGAGCATGCTGGCAATGGCCTGATAAATCAAATCCATTTCCAAGGGGACCCATGATATCTACATTGTCCCCAACGTTCAATGCTGCCAGATTTCTGGTTCCTTCTCCTTTGACCTCAAATACCAGCCGCAGATTGCCCCACAGCTTATCAGCCTGGCAAATGGAGATCGGCCGCCTCAAGGTCACCCCCGGGCAGCGAATATGTACAAATTGCCCCGCTTTGGCAAGCTGTGCCATTTCAGGACAAGCGACAACAACATCAAAGATACCTTCCGCTATTTTCTGGTTGGATACAATAGGAAAAAAGCCCTGTAGATAACCCATTTTATTGCTACCGCCTTTCTTACATACACAGGATGAGCGTGCATCATCCGCTCAGCCACCTCTTTATTGTAACTGAAACCCCAGCCCCTCGCAAGGGGTGGCCTCTTCAATTTTCCAACTGGAACAGTATCGCTTTTTGTCAACTTTGTTAGGATATTTTTGCCAATTGTAAAATCAAGAGAAAAATGCCGCTACAGCCGGGCCTTGCCGCTGACGGAAACAATGTCATCCCGCATACGGATCGCTTCCCTGCGGGCTGCGCCTGCGAAATCCCGTTCATCACAGCCCTCTTTCTTCCAGGCACAGAGAATGCCCCGGGAGGAGTTGACAATGGCTCCCAGTCCTCTGCCATCGAAGGCTCCCGCTACATCTTTTGCGCCGCCGCCCTGGGCGCCGTAACCGGGTACCAGGAAAAAGGTATGAGGCAACTTTTTCCGCAATTCGGTCAACTGATCGGGATAGGTGGCGCCCACTACGGCGCCAACACCAGAATAACCGTATTTTCCAGGCAGGGATTCACCCCATGCCTCGCACATCCCGCCCATGATCTCATAGACAGTTTTTTCTCCAATTTTCTGATCCTGCAATTCCCCTGAAGAGGGATTGGAGGTCTTAACCAGCACAAAAATGCCTTTATCCTCCTTGGCGCAAACCGAAAGCAGGGGCTTGATGCCGTCACTGCCCAGGTAACCATTGACTGTCAAGGCATCACTGCCAAAGGGGGTAAACATTTCCCCCTCTACCTCTACCTCTCCCAGATGGGCAATGGCATAGGCTTCCATGGTGGTGCCGATGTCGTTGCGCTTGCCGTCGGCGATGACAAACATTCCCTTTTCCTGCGCGTAGTCCACCGTCTCATAAAAGGTCCTGATTCCCTCTACCCCGTACATTTCATAATAGGCCAACTGGGGCTTTACTGCTGGAACTACATCACATAAAGCGTCAATGAGCGCCTTGTTGTAGTTCAAAATAGCCACAGCAGCTCCTTTTAAATTTTTTCCGCAGAGGGCGAATGCCTCTTCCTTCAGATAGGACGGAAGGTAATCCAGTTTTGGATCAAGTCCCGCCACCGTAGGATTTCCGGTTTCCACAATCTTCTCAATCATTCGGTCCAGTGACATAATCTTACTCCATTTCCGCCGCCGGACAGCGGCTTTTTCTTTAATAGACACTCAGCCATTACTGGTCTTCAAATACAACCTGTCCCCCTAGGATGGTGGTCTTTACCTTTCCCGTCAGCTCCCGTCCATGGAAGGGGGTATTCTTTGATTTTCCATGGAGTTTATTGCGATCCACTACCCATTTTTTCTTGGTGTCAATAATGATAAGATCCGCTGGATTGCCCACATGGAGGGAGTTGTCCCCCAGCTTCATGATCCGGGCGGGGTTAAGGCTCATCAGACGAATCAGATGATCCAAACTGATGATGCCGGATTCCACCAATGCCGTATAGGAAGCGGCAAAAGAGGTTTCCAAGCCTACTACGCCGTTAGGCGCTGTGAGGAAATCTGCCTTTTCCTCTTCGCTGTGGGGAGCGTGGTCGGTGATGATGGCGTCAATGGTGCCATCCACAATGCCAGCAATCACCTCCGCTACATCCGCATGCTCCCGCAGTGGCGGGTTCATCCGCAGATTGGCGTCCCGGGAGAAAAGTTCCCGGTCGGTCAGCATGAAGTAGTGGGGCGCTGTCTCACAGGTCACCTTGGCACCCCGTCGTTTGGCATCCCGGATGATCCTTACAGACCCCTTGGTACTGACATGGGCGATGTGGATGGATGTACCTGTGGCCTCTGCCAAAGCAATCTCCCTGGCGGTAATGCTGTCCTCAGAGCTGCGGTCCATTCCTTTGACACCAAGATCCACCGATACAGCCCCTTTATTGATGATACCGCCATCCACAATGGATAGATCTTCACAGTGGCTGATGACCGGCAGATGCAGTGCATGACAAAGCTCCATCGCCTCCTGCATCAACCGCGCATTCTCTACCGGCCGGCCATCGTCGGTGACGGCAATGGCTCCTGCCGCCATCAGTTGGGAAAAATCACTGAGTTCCTGTCCCTTCATCCCTCTGGTAATGGTGGCTGTGGGGTAAACCTTGGCTTTGGCATCCTTTGCACGGTCGTAGATATAAGAGATAAGCTCCTCGCCGTCTATAGGGGGCTTTGTATTGGGCATGCAGATCACCGAAGTCACCCCGCCCGCCGCTGCCGCCTCACAGCCGGAAAGAATATCCTCTTTGTAGGTAAGTCCCGGATCCCTCAGATGGACATGCATATCCACCAGACCCGGCGCCACCACCAATCCAGTGGCATCAATCACCTGGGGGGCAGCTGATGGGTCGATATGTGGCTGAATCGCGGTAATCACCCCATGGCTTATACCGATATCCAGATGTTCGTGGATCCGGTTTTTGGGATCGATAACCAATGCTCCTTTGATGAGTAAGTCCATATTACGCCTCCCTTTTCTTTGTATAAATACTGACCTCGTCCACACCGTCCCTCTCTACCAGCATCACCCGGATTTCTTCGTCGTGGGAGGTAGGCACATTTTTCCCAACAAAATCCGGGCGCAAAGGCAGTTCCCGGTGTCCTCGGTCGATAAGGACTGCCAGCTGTACGACCCTGGGCCGTCCACGGGCCATGACAGCATCCAAGGCCGCCCTGGTACTCCGTCCTGTATACATAACGTCATCCACCAGGATAATCTTCTTCCCTGTCACAGCAAAGGGAATCTCACTGGTATCCTCAATGCCGTCTGTCTGCTTAAGATCATCCCGGAAAGGTGTAATATCCAATATGCCTACCGGCACAGTATTTCCTTCAATTTCTCCGATTTTCTCAGCAATCCGGCGGGCGATTTCCCCTCCCCGGGATTTGATGCCCAGGATGCAAAGGTTAGCCACACCGTGATTGCGTTCGATAATTTCATAGGTAATCCGCGCTATCGCCCGTCCCATAGACTTTGCGTCCATAATCTGTGCCTTTTCTTTGAACATTCCCGTCCTCCCTTCTCCATCAAAAAAGCCATACTACCGGCAGGCAGTATGGCTGTGCTGTGCATTATTTCCCACAGGATGACGGAAAACATTCTGTCACATCCAACCTTACTGGCCTCACGGGACCAATTTCAAGGCAGTCCTCTATTCATCTATATTGATTTGCTGGGGGCTTCAGAAAATCCTGTTCTTTCCACCCATTCTATTAGAAATGTACAAAAAAATACTGTTTCTTTTATTGTATATCCCCAGAGAGAGGCTGTCAAGCAAAAGAATACAACCGAAAAATTTTAGGCCTTTGGCACAAAAAAACCAGCCCAAAAGGCTGGTTTTTCTTTTTATTCTTCGGTTTTTTCTCTTAAATCACTCGACAGCATTATAAAAGGAATACATCCCGCTTTTAGTAGAGTTTTGCGCCTGCCGGAATATGGTCGTCCACCATCAAGAGATGGAGTTTTTCGACCCCTTCCTCGTGATGTACGGCGGAAATCAGCATACCGCAGGAGTCAATTCCCATCATCGCTCTCGGCGGCAGATTTACGATTGCAATGCAGGTCTTGCCCACAAGCTCTTCCGGCTCATAATAGGCATGAATACCGCTTAAAATCGTCCTGTTTTCGCCGCTGCCGTCGTCTAAGGTGAACTTCAAAAGCTTCTTAGATTTCGGCACAGCTTCGCAGGCAAGCACCTTGACAGCTCTAAAATCGGATTTGGAGAAGGTCTCAAAATCAACGGTGTCCTTGAACAAAGGCTCAATTTCCACCTTAGAAAAATCAATGGGTTCCGCCTCTGTCGCCGGCATTGCTTCGATCTGCTGGGAGAGAACTTCTGTAGCCTGCTGCATGGCCTGATCTAAAGAAGGTGTTTTCTCTTTTTTCTGCGCATCCAAGGGCTTCATGGTGGGGAAGAGCAATACATCCCGGATGGAATAGCTGTCGGTAAGCAGCATCACCAAGCGGTCGATGCCGATGCCGATGCCTCCTGTAGGAGGCATACCATATTCCAGCGCGTTGATAAAATCATTATCGATATCGCATGCTTCCTCATCTCCGGCAGCTTTTAGCTGAGCCTGCCGTTCAAAACGGGAACGCTGGTCAATCGGATCGTTGAGTTCGGAGAATGCATTGGCATGCTCACGTCCAACAATGAACAGCTCAAACCGTTCGGTATAATCGGGGTTTTCCGGTTTTCTCTTGGCAAGAGGAGAAATCTCCACAGGATGATCCATCAGGAAGGTGGGCTGGATCAGCTTGTCCTCTACAAACTGCTCAAAGAAAAGATTGAGGATGTCACCCTTGAGGTGGTGTTCCTCATACTCTACATGATGCTCCTTGGCAAGAGCACGTGCCTGCTCCAAGGTTTCCACCGTAGAGAAATCCACTCCCGCATATTTCTTCACCGCATCAACCATGCTCAGACGCTCAAAAGGCTTTTCCAGGTCAATGGCAATGCCATTATAGGTGATCTGGGCTGTACCCAGCACCGCTTTGGCCACATGACGGATGAGATTCTCGCATAGGTCCATCATGCCGTGATAGTCGGTATAGGCCTCATAGAGTTCCATCAGGGTGAATTCCGGGTTATGGCGCACGTCGATACCTTCATTGCGGAAAACCCGGCCAATTTCATAGACTTTGTCAAAACCGCCTACAATCAAACGTTTTAAATGCAGTTCCAACGCAATGCGAAGATACATGTCAATATCCAGGGCGTTATGGTGGGTGATAAAGGGACGTGCAGCCGCACCGCCCGCCTGGGTATGCAGGGTGGGAGTCTCCACTTCCAGGTAACCATGAGTATCCAGATAATTTCTGATCTCCCGGATAATCATGGAACGCTTGACAAAGGTATCTTTAACATCAGGATTGACGATCAGATCTACATAACGCTGGCGATAGCGAAGTTCGGTGTCTTTGAGACCATGCCATTTTTCCGGCAGGGGCTGCAGGGATTTAGAAAGAAGCTTCAGGGAGGTCGCCTTGACGGAAATTTCCCCCTTCTGGGTCCGGAAGGCAGTTCCCTCTACACCCAGAATATCGCCGATATCCCACTTCTTAAATTCCCGGTAGTTTTCTTCTCCCACACCGTCCAACCGTGCATAGACCTGAATCCGGCCGGAGGCATCCCGGATATCCAAAAAGCTGGCTTTTCCCATCTTCCGGCAGCTCATCATGCGCCCGGCAATGGAAACCTCGCTGCCTTCCATGTCCGCAAAGTTATCTACAATTTCCTTAGCGGTGGTAGTCCGGGCATAGGTGGTAATCTCAAAGGGATTTTTTCCGGAATCCTTCAACTCCTCCAGCTTTTCCCTACGCACCCGCAGAATCTCGGACATTTCCTGCGCACTCTGTTCCGGCGCACTGTTATTTTGGTTTTCCTGCATCTTTCACGTCCCCCGTTCATTCTCTTTTGCGCTTTTCTACAGAAACAGATATAAGCGAGCTCTCATTCGCCGCGTATACCGCAGGAGAAAGCTCGCATCTGTCAGATACATCCAATTGCCGCCATCAGGCTATTTTGTGATATCCAAAATCTCAAATTTCAGGATGCCCACAGGAGCCTCCACCTCGACGATATCACCAACCTTGTGACCCAAAAGCGCCTGTCCTACCGGGGATTCATCAGAGATTCTTCCGGCCATCGGGTCGGACTCGGTAGAACCGACAATCTGATAGATGACTTCTTCGTTGTATTCCAGATCCAACGCCTTCACCTTAGAGCCAATGCCTACATGCTCATTGGACAGTTCATCTTCATCGAGAACCTTTACATTTTTGAGCATAGCCTCCAGCTGAGCGATTCTCGCCTCAACAAATGCCTGCTCATTTTTCGCCTCATCATACTCGCTGTTCTCGGACAGATCGCCAAAGGAGAGGGCAACCTTGATCTTTTCCGCTATATCTTTTCGTTTGACCGTCTTGAGCTCTTCCAACTCATTTTCCAGTTTTTTCAGTCCTTCGTCAGTCAAAACCATTTGTTTTTGATTTGCCACTGCGCATCTTCCTTTCAGTGTCTGGCCTTGGGGGCCACGACAATATTTGTATTATAGGCGAACATTCCTGACCTGTCAAGACCTGGGTCCAGTTTGTTCTACAAAAGCTTTTTATCGCTCCTTTTGCTGTATTCTAGCCATATATTCACTGACATCTGCCGCGGGAATTGGGTTGCCATTGCAGATGCACCAGTCAATTGGCAAGCCCGCCAGTTCCCGCATACCACAGAGCTGCCAAAGGGCTGCCAAAAAATCAGATTCCTCAATCAGCGGTGGTTTCAGGGCAAGGATCTGTTCAGGGATTACCTGATGAAATCCACAGATCACCCGTCCATGTCCCCGTATGTTGGTCTTGTCGATTGTTACAATCGGCGGCAGGATTTCGTCGCTGTGCTGATCCACAAGTCCATGGGGTGCATAAACCACTCCGGAACGGTAGGCGTCGTCCTGGTTTTGTGAAACTAAGACAGACGCGCCATAGGTATCCATCATCTCTTCAGCCACCCCGTCGTACATAGCCTTGTTTGCCGTAGATACCCGCACAATCGTCGCATGACGGACAGCTTTCCTCACAAAGTCAGCACCAACCCCCCGCATATCCACAAGGCCAATACTTTTGCGGTAAAGAGGCAGAGGGGCCTGCTGCATACACTGCAGCACAAAATGCCGTGCCAAAGCATCTGCATATTCCCATACCGAAAGCCGGCAGAGCCCCAGTTCTTCCGGCGGCTCCACCTGTCGCGGTAGCACCAGCATCCGGCCAGCCCGGCCAGTCATTTCCGCAATTTCTTCCCAATCAATATCCAAAAAGCTACCCGGCCAGGTGATAACAGCAAATCTTATTTTGTCCACATTGACATAATCTATTTGAGATTCTCTCTTTTCAAATAGACGGCGGATGGAAAAACGCTGCTTCTCCATTCCATCCGAAGCACACAACACCACAAAGATAATCTCCACCCTCTTCCCATCCTGCCTGTCCAGATCCGTTGAGACAAGGTCCTGCAACATCATCCTATGGGAAAAAGATGAGAAAAAGACCTGATTTTCATCAGGTCTTTTGGAAATCTAAATCTACCATATACATTGTTTGAGAGGTATCACCTTTATGCTGCCGCATCCTCTTCCTCTGAAGATGACTCGCTGCTGGTGGATTCGCTGCTTTCAGAAGCGCTTTCTGTCTGTGGTGTAGTCTGGCTTCCCTCAGTGTCATTGAGTAGCATCTGATCCAGTACCGCAATCGCTCTTTGCAGTTGGGCATCTTCCTCTTCTTCCAAATCGTCAAAGGTAGTTCCATCTTCCAGCTGAAGTGCCACTTCATAGTCTGGCTTAACACCTACGCCATCAAAGCAGGAACTATAGGGCGGATTAAAGGTACCTACGGTCAAATTGATGGCGGATCCATCATTGAGGGTGAACAGCTGCTGGATTTTTCCCTTACCAAAGGTAGTGGTACCCACACACCTGGCCATTCCATAGTCTTTCAGTGCCTGAGCAAAGAGTTCCGCAGCGCTGGCGGTCTTTTCATTCACCAAGACCACCATAGGCGTGCTATAGACATACCCACCATCGGATTCAGCCAGGACCTCTGTCGTACCATCTTTGTAGGTAGCGGATACAATGGGGCCTTCAGGCAATAGAGTGTCCAGTACTTTGACAGCAGCATCAATGGTGCCGCCTCCATTATCCCGCACATCAAAAATCAGACTGGTAGCGCCGTTATTCAGCATTTCGTTTAAGGCTTTTCCAAACTGATCCGAAGTCACATCGTTAAAGGTGGTAATCCGGATATATCCCTTTTCCCCAATGAGACGGGCCTCCACCGTGGGAATCTCCACATTGCGGCGGGTCATCTCCAGCTCTTCATCGGTATTGTCCCGGCGGACCACCAGGGTCACAGTGGTTCCTGCGTCGCCTTGAATCAGTTCCGCCGCCTGATCAATATTATCTGTAGTTAGATCGGTGTCATCAATTTTGACCACCATATCTCCCACCTGTAGCCCCGCATTCTGTGCAGGGGAGTCATCATACACCTGGGTTACTCTCAAGGAACCTCCTTCTACTTCAAAGGATGCGCCTACTTCAACCCGTTTGCCAGCCAAAGACTCCTGCAACTCTTGATATTCCTTAGCGCTAAGATAAGAGCCATATTCGTCTCCAATACCCTCAATATAGCTGTGGGCTAGGGCATCGTTGAGCTGGGTTTCATCAATGGTTCCGCTGTAATTTTGCCGGACAATCCGATCCACCTCAGCAATCTTCGCATACATAGTTTCACGCTCTTTGACATTGTGAACCTTTTCGTTGAAGTTGTTCATGGCGAAAACCATGGCGATGCAAAAGGTGACGGCTGCGGTGATAATCATAAATGTAATCGCCGCACCCAGTGATATTTTTTTACTCATGAATCTGCTCCTTATGGCTGCTTTCCCTGCTAGCCTTGCAGGTAGGGCAGCGGATTTACATCATCTCCATTGATACGGACTTCAAAGTGGAGATGAGCGCCGGTGGACCATCCGGTAGAACCGACATAAGCGATGGTATCGCCCCGGCTCACCTTCTGTCCCTCAGAAACCGCAATACCGCTGGTATGGGCATACAAGGTACTGTAACCACCGCCATGGTCAATGATGACATACATACCATAACCCACTCCATCTGTATAGGCGTAATTGGTTTTGATGACAGTGCCGTCATTGGCCGCCACAATGGGAGCACCATAGACACTGGCACCAGAAATGTCAATGCCGGTATGGAAATCAGTATTGTTAAAACGCCAACCGTAGTAAGAAGTAATATTACTAAAGCCAGGCAGCGGCCATCCGAATTCACCGCCGACAAACTCACTACCCTGACCAGATCCACTATTCTGGGCATCCTGGATAATCTGGGATATCTCTGCCGATGCAGCTTCCATCTGCTGTTGGATGGTGGCTTGGTTCGCTAAATACTGCTCCTCAAGCTGGGTGATGTAATCGATCTCATCTTCAGTCTGGTCAAGTTTGCTATCCAGATCCTGTTGCTTCGCATCCAGCTGTGCCTTATCGCTCTCGATTTCTGCTTTGGCATCATCTAAAACAAGCTTGTCTTCTTCCAGGGACTTCTTGTCTTCCTCCAGCTCTGCCTTGTCGTTCTTTAGGTTATCAATCAGTTCCTTATCTTGGTCCGTAATCCGCTGGACAACATCAGCCTTGGTCAAGAAATCATAGAAACTGTCAGCACCAAGGATCAATCCTAGGGAACTTGCTTCCCCACGCATATACATGGCTCTGAGCCGCTGCTTAAACAGCTCGAAGTTGTCGTCGATGTTCTTTTCCTTTTGCTGAATATTCTCTTCTGTCTGGGCAATCTTTTCCTCCGTGGTGGAGATGCTGTCCTCCAAAGCCCCTATTTTCTCGGTGAGGACCGATATTTCCTGCCGGATGATGCTGATCTGGGAATCCAGCTGGCTTTTTTCTGCCAGCTTCTTTTCCCGTTCTGTCTTTGCGTTGTCAATCTCAGCCTGAAGGGCATCCTGTTGATCCTGCAAATCCTCTAGCTGGTCCTGCAGTTCATCAATCCGGTCCTGATCTACTGAAGATTGCTGAGAGGATTCTTCCTCCGCTGGAGGCTGTGTCTCCTCATCAGCAGCATAGGCACCACAGGTGGCAATCATCATGCATATGCATAGTAGCAATGCTATCCATTTCAGTTTCCGCCTTTTGGGCATGTCGCATCCCCTCCCTAGAGTTTGATTTTATCCCATTATTTGTTTTCGGTAATGGTGTCAAAACACTATACCTTCAGATATTTTCTCACAAACACAAGGCTCCCTAATGCTCCTAGGAGGATGCCTCCCACGCCAAAACCAAGAGCCAACTGTCTCGCCACCGCCGTAAAAGGCACCACATTCATAAAAGCCTCTTGAATCCACTGAGAGGAAACAGGCGCCTGATCCACATAATAGATCAGGAGGTTATAGCCGCCCCACAGCAGGAAAAAGGATAGGATAGCGGAAATGAGCCCCAGAAGGATTCCCTCCACCAAAAACGGCATCTTAATAAAACCATCGGTGGCTCCTACGTATTTCATGATATTGATCTCTTTTCTGCGGTTGAAAACGGTGATCTTGATGGTATTGGAAATGATGATCATGGATACAACCAGCAGAATTCCAACAATAACGATTCCCGCCACATAGACAATATGCTTGATTGTAGTCAGCGTACCTGCAATTTCGGTAGGCGCCCTAGCATAATCCACCCCGTCGATTTGCTCAATGGCCTGCTGGGTCTCCGCCAGCTTAGAAAGATCGTCTACCTTCACCCGGAAGGAAAAAGGCATGGGGTTTTGATCCTTCAAATCTTCAAAAAACTCGTCCTGCTCCCCTACGCTTTCCAGCGTCTGAGCCAGAGCCTCCTCTTTGGAAACAAAGATCACGTCGGTTAGATTATCTGTCTGGTTGAGCTGCTCTTCGATGTCGTCCACGTCCGATTCGGGAACATCCTCCTGGACGAATACCACCATCTCATTCTGATCCTCTACATATCCCACAATGGAATTAATGTTGATGGACACCAGCACTGCCGCCCCAATAAGAAGCATGCAGGCGATGAGAACGCCAATGGAAGCCAAGGACATAAGACGGTTGACCCAAAAGCCGCGAAACCCCTCTTTCAACAGATAACGAAAACTACTTGCCTTCATCAGTTGACCTCCAATCGTTATGGTCAGACACAATCCTGCCACTATCTAATGTAATCACTCGACGGTTAAATTTCGCGACCAGGTCGTGTTCATGGGTCACCATAATGATGGTGGTGCCGCAGCGGTTAATTTCATTCAGAAGATCCACAATTTCAAAGGACAATTCAGGGTCAATATTGCCGGTGGGTTCATCGGCGATAATCAGAGAGGGGTTGTTCACCAGGGCCCGTGCCAAGGCTACCCTCTGCTGTTCACCACCGGAGAGCTGCTCCGGTAGAGATTTTGCCTTGGAGGCAAGCCCCACAAGGCCCAGTATGTAGGGGACACGCCGGCGGATATCATGATAGGAAACATTGGTTACCCGCAGCGCAAAGGCCACGTTGTCATATACATTCATATTGGGAATCAATCGGAAATCCTGGAACACCATGCCCAGGGTTCTCCGGAATTTAGGAATCTGTCGGCGCTTAAGGCTCCCCAGATCAAACCCGTTGACCATCACCTTTCCTGACGTAGGCTTCTCTTCCCGCATGATCAATTTGACCAGCGTACTTTTTCCCGCGCCAGAAGCCCCGACCACAAAAACGAATTCTCCCTTATCAATGAACAAATTCACATCTTTGAGCGCATGCGTGCCCGTAGGATAATCCTTGGACACATTGCTGAAACTTATCACTTTTGCACCGCCTCTTGGATTTCAGTTGGTTCAACTGGGACAAAAGGATATCTCTATCCCAGCGAAGGGTCTATCTGAAAGATAACATCAAAATGCGCCTGACGGCGCATTTTTCATTGCGGGGATGTTGTGTTCCCGCATCTCTTATTTGTTGTCATCAGTATTTCACAGGGTTAGCCGTCAAATATTTTTTCACCATCAACGCTACCTTAAAGATGATGGCATGGTCGAACTCCCGCAAATCCAAACCGGTCAGTTTCTTGATCTTTTCCAGCCGGTAAACCAGAGTATTTCTGTGTACAAACAGTTTTCTCGATGTCTCGGAGACATTGAGGTTGTTTTCAAAGAACTTTTGGATCGTGAAAAGAGTCTCATGATCCAGGCTCTCAATGGAACCCTTTTTGAAGACTTCCCGCAAGAACATCTCGCACAAGGTAGTGGGAAGCTGATATATCAGCCTTGCGATTCCCAAGTTGTCATAGCTGACAATGGATTTCTCGGTGTCAAACACCTTCCCAACTTCCAGCGCCACCTGGGCTTCCTTGAAGGAGCGGGCCAAATCCTTGATACCAGCCACAGAAGTACCGATACCCACCACAACCCGGGTGTAGAACTCGCTGCCCAAAGTATCCACAATAGAGCGGGCCAGCTTTTCCAGGTCTTTGGATTCAATTCCCGGCTTAATCTCTTTGACCAATACAATATCGGACTCGCTGATGTTGAATACAAAATCCTTCTGCTTGTCCGGGAAGAGGTTCTGGATGACATCAAAGGCAGAAATGTCGTTGGAGGACACAATGCGGATGAGCAGTACCACACGGTTGATGTCCGTATTAAAATGGAGCTCTCTTGCCTTGACATAGATGTCCCCAGGCAGGATGTTGTCCAAGATGACATTCTTGATAAAGTTGTTGCGGTCATACTTTTCGTCGTAGTATTGTTTGATGCTGGACAGGGATACCGCCAAAATGCCGGCAAACTTAGCCGCCATGTCGTCCGTTCCCTCTACAAAAACGGCATAGTCGGGTTTCATTCTTGTGCCGAACGGCTTATAAGTATAACCGTCACGGACAAAAATGTCGTTGGACTCCACCAGATCCAGTGAAATGTATTCGCTGGTTTCACCGATCCTGGTCAGATCACTGCACGAGATAATGGTGGCAGTGTCGTCCACTACGCCGATCACCCGATCCAGTGTGTCGCGCATCTGATGTACTACGCCTTGAAATAATCTGTTCGACATAACCTTTTATTCCCCTTCTTCTACAAATTGCGGACGCATAACCTGCGAAAAGCTTTTATGTAAAATGTACGAAACTGCTCTTATATATTTTACACAAAAAAAATACAATTTGCAACATTTTGATGAATAAAAGTTGTTAAAATCTCCTGATTTTTTGTAAAACCTCCAACTTTGGCGTAATACAGGCCTTATTTTACCCCAAGAATTTTGAGATTATATGAACAGAACATAAAGAAATCCGAGGCTTTCCAGTAAATCCCTTTGGATTTTTTAGCTTTTTCGTATACGTTCAACAAATTGCACAAATCCCTAAAGCAGGCATTTCAGCTGCTGTAATTCCGCCTCTGTCAGCTCCCTACACTGGCCAGGAGCCAGCTTCTCATCTAGGTCCAGATTCCCCATCCGGATTCTTTTGAGGGTCAGCACCCGGCCGCCGAGCGTCCCAAACATCCGCTTAATTTGGTGGTACATTCCCTCTTGGAGCACCACAATGCATTCCTGGCGTCCTTCCTTCTCCACCAGGCGCAGCTGAGCACTTTTACAGATTTGGCCTTGGCCGATATCAATCCCCTGGGCAAAGGCCTCCACCGCCCGCTGATCCAGGAGAATGTCCACTGTTGCCACATAGGTTTTGGGAATATGCTTACGGGGAGAAAGGATATCATGGGCAAACTGGCCGTCATCTGTCAACAGGACAAAGCCCTCGGTGTCTTTATCCAGCCTTCCCGCCGGAAATAATCCTTTGCGCCGCAGAGATTCCGGCACCAGATCTACTACGGTAGGCGCCTTGGGATCATTGCTGGCAGAGATGACACCCTGGGGCTTGTTCATCATCAGATAAATGTGCTTTTTATATTCAATCAGTGTCCCATCCAGCAGAATTTTGTCCAATTGGGGATCAATTTTTTCGTCAGCTGATCTCACCGTTGTCCCATTGATTTTGACCCTACCCTGCCGCACCAAAGCCTTGACCTCTTTTCGGGAGCCGCAACCTGCGGCAGCCAGGATTTTGTCCAGACGTTCCATATAGCCATCTCCTTTCACAACAGTATTCGTCCTCAGAATTTAGGATTATTATAACACACACATCCGAAGTCATCACCTTTTTCTCCCCAATGTAGAGCATATCCGCTTCCCATCCCGCATATAGATAGGATAGTTTCGAAAAGGCCCCGGTTCCCCGGGTCCTTGCTCCTGTGACACCATTACGATTCGGAGAGGAAGGGGAAACCATGTTCGTCAAATCCTTTAAAACCAACAAAAAAACGCTCATCGGCGGGCTCTGTGTAATACTGGCCACTCTTTGCCTGTGTATCTGGGCCCTGTCTTCTGCTGAGGATGTAGAGACCACGTCATCTCAAAAAAAGACGGGGACCCTGACCTACAAAGCGGCTACCAACGAGGAGCGATTGGCCTTTCTTTCCCATTTCGGCTGGGAGGTAGAAAGTGATCCCGCCGAAATTGTGGAACTCATCATCCCCTCTGAATTTAATGAAATCTATGAAAATTACAATGCCATGCAGAAAAAGCAGGGGTTGGACCTGGAGAGATACAAGGGAAAAACCGCAAAACGCTATTCTTATGTTGTGACCAACTATCCCGGTGTACCAGAGGGAGTCAGGGCTAATATGGTGGTCTACAATGACAAGATCATTGCCGGTGACATCTGCAGTCTGGAACTGGATGGCTTTATGCATGGTTTTCAGGCTGAGCAATCCTCATAACGTTCCTCCTATCGTCTCAAGCGGAAGGCCCGGAAAAATCTTCCGGGTCTTCCGCTTTGATAGTGGCGGGGGATCCTTCTAAGATTTTTCTCTTTCATTTCTCGATACAATAGATTTTTCGGCAGCTTAAAATCCGCAAAAAGCCGGCGCTATGCGCCGGCTTTTTATGTCTTTTGTCTTTTCATTTTTCTTCCAAGCCAGGAAAGAATATCAGGAGAAAAGTTCAGCAGGATAAGGCCTACCGTTGTGACCAAGACATCCGCACTATACACAAAATCGGTGAAGCCGCCCTGAGACATGAGGGCAAACTTACTCGCCATCACTGCGGCCAGGGTCACCGTTACTGGTGTCTTGGGAAGCTTAATCATCAGCAGGAATCAAGTTAATTATTATTTAGCAATCCCTTTCATATCTTCTGGGGAAGAAGTGAAACTATTTTGAGAACCTATCATACGTTCTTGCTTTACTATACCCCACTCTAAAATCATGAGTGCTACAAAAATCCAAAAGTGCTTTTCATAGATATAGCTATAACGTCCAGAAATCATACAATTGATGAAAACAATACATAGCCCCACCCCATAGAAAAGGGAACGACTGGTTTTGTATCGGAGTAATTGTACTAGGCATAATGCGATACAGCTCCATACTCCTAACGAGGCTCCTAATTTTAGTATCCCTCCGCTAAGAAAATCAGAAATAAGGAAATTATGAGGAGTCATCCAATATTGAGCTTTGGGCTCATAACTTTCATAAAGTTGATCTAATTTCTCACTCGAACGAACATCATATAGATAAGCTTCATAAGAAGTACCTCTTCCTACCACCATTTCCATAGGAGAGTAAGAGGCAGCTTCGTCTAAGGCGAGTCCCCAAATAGCTGCTCGCTTAGCAAACATGCTTCCTTCTCCAATACTATCAATAATAGTATCAATACTTCCCTCGGTCATTTCATTTCCAGTTTCCTCAACATAGCTTTCATATTTTGATTGAGACAAATTTTGGAATGCTCGAGAAAACGGAGCATTAATAGAAAAGACCAGAAGCGCCACCAAGACTAATGCTGCCGCATTCTTCCACACCTGAGACTTTTTACCTTTATAGGCAGTACTGATAATCTGATATCCTGCAATAATTATCAGGGCAGGAATTAAAGTCAAATAAGTTCTCCGGGAACCACAAAGATAAAGGACGGGGAAATTGACCAAAGAAACCATAAATATTGCAAAATACTTTTTAGCCAAAGACAAATTGGAATTGAGGAGCAAAACCAATAAAACCAAAAAGCCAATAAAGACTACAGTAGCAAAACGGTTGTAATCTACCAACATAGAAAGTCTGCGATAGTAAGGTACAGGAAGAATTTCCCACACAAAATAATTAAATAGAGTAAATACTGCCAAGAAAGTCCCTGAAACTCCTATGTTCCATAAGATCCTAGTAATTTTTCCCCTATTCTCACAATAAAAAACTAACATAACGCAAAAGAACGCCATAGGGACGACTACTATATATTTTACTACTGCCAAATCTTTCGCAGGGGAATAAAAGATACCGATAATGTCTAAAAGAATATAAGCCGACAAAAAGATAAGCAGCCATTTAGATGCCGCTACTCGGCGGATTAAAAGCAAAAAGCGCTCTTTGGCTTTTCGCCATCCTCCTCGTAAAAACAATACCAGAAAAAGTACTGCCGTAACAACAAAAGGGACTTCAAAAATAGAAAATGGCAGATGGATGCCAATTTCTAAAACCATAAAAAACAGGGTAATATGAAGAAAAGCTTCAAATATACTGGGAAGCTTTCCGTACTTCCTCCACCAAGTTTTACTAACCATAGGATTCCCCTTCCTCTACACGATTTATTTTTCTTTGCCTAAATATTATAAATCAAAGAAGAATTAAAAATGTGAATCAATTCTAAAAAAACAGCCGCATAAGCGGCTGTTTTTCTTTTTTAGCCTTCAATGGGAGCGATATTCCAAATATCTTCGGCATACTCCCGGATGGTCCGGTCACTGCTGAAGCGTCCGGCAGACGCCATATTCATCCAGCAGCGGGATGCAAATTTCATCCTGTCCTTGTATTCCCTATTGACCTTTAGCTTAGCTGCAATGTAGGAAGGCAGATCATATAGCAGGTAGTAATTGTCCGGGTCGTGCCATGATGCCCCTTTGAGTAGACTATCATAAAGTTCCTGGAACATTCCTGTTCCTCCGTCGTCAAATGTGCCGTCGATCAGGGTGTCCAGTATCCGCCGGATCCGCGCATTGCCTTCATACAGGGCCGCCGGATCATAGTCCTTCAGCGCTTCGAGTTCCTCCACCCGGGCGCCGAATATGTAGTTATTCTCCATGCCTGCGGCTTCTACAATTTCCACATTGGCTCCGTCATAGGTACCTAGGGTTACGGCACCGTTGAGCATGAACTTCATATTGCCCGTTCCCGAAGCCTCTGTCCCCGCTGTAGAGATCTGCTCCGACACATCCGCCGCCGGGAAGAGCCGCTCTCCATAAGAAACATCGTAGTTGGTGACAAAAATCACCTTCATCAAATCATTGACCTCCGGGTCATTGTTGATGAGCTTTGCCACCTCGTTGATGAATTTGATGATAGCTTTGGCCCTCATATAGCCAGGAGCGGCCTTGGCTCCGAAAATGAAGACAGTGGGGGTAAAATCGGCGATGACTTTGTCCTTCAGACAATAGTAAATATCCAAAATCGCCAGGGCATTGAGGAACTGCCGCTTGTATTCATGCAGGCGTTTAACCTGGATATCAAAGATAAAGTCTGGGGAAAGTTTCATCCCCTCTCTCTTCCAGATCATATCACACAGGCGCTGCTTATTGATCTGCTTGATGTCTTGGAAGGACTTGAGAACCTGTTCATCCGTACCAAATTTTTTCAGCTCCTCCAGCTGATCCAAATCAGTAACCCACTGGTCGCTGCCCAGCAGCCTGGTGATATAGTTGGCCAGATGAGGATTGGCCAGCACCAGCCAACGCCTCTGGGTAATGCCGTTGGTCTTGTTGTTAAAACGCTCCGGATAGAGCTCATACCAATCGTGGAGCTCCCGCTGCTTGAGGATTTCGGTGTGAATCCTTGCCACACCGTTGACCGAATGGCTCAAATAGATAGCAAGACGCGCCATGTGGATTTTTCCATCCTGGATGATAGCCATTCCTTCCGCTTTTTCCTCGGGAATGCCCGCCGCCGCTAGATCTTTTTGGAGCTGTGCGTCGATCATGGTGATGATCTCCACCATGCGGGGAACAATGCCTTCCACCAGCTCAATATCCCATTTTTCCAGAGCCTCGGCCATGATGGTATGGTTGGTGTAAGCAAAGGTATTGCGGACAATATCCAGGGCATTTTCAAAGGTGACGCCCTCCTCATCAATGAGGATCCGCATCAGCTCCGGAATGGAAAATACCGGATGGGTATCGTTGAGCTGGATGGCGTTGTATTTGGCAAAGGCGGACAGAGAGCGTCCGTTTTCTTTATGAGTACGAACAATGTCCTGCAAGGACGCGCTGGAAAGGAAATACTCCTGTTTGATTCTCAGCTTTCTGCCTTCATCGGTGCTGTCGTTGGGATAGAGCACCCGGGTGATGTTCTCCGCATAATTTTTTTCTGCCACAGCCGCGTCGTACTCATAGTCGTTAAACTTCTCAAAGTCAAATTCTTCTACGGCCTCGCACTGCCACAGGCGGAGGCTGTTGATGGTCTGGGTATGATAGCCGATGACCGGCATGTCGTAGGGCACCGCCCTGACCTTTTTCCCTTCCAGTTCCACCAGACATCCTCTGTCCTCCCGGCGTAAGCTCCAGGGATCGGGATATTTGAGCCAATTGTCAGCATACTCCTTCTGGAAGCCATCCTCAAACTCCTGCCGAAACAGGCCGTACCGATAGCGCAGGCCATAACCGTTCAGCGGCATGTTCAATGTGGCGCCGGAATCCAGGAAACAGGCAGCCAGACGACCCAAGCCGCCGTTGCCCAGACCCGCATCGCCCACTTCTTCCAGCAGGTTAATATCCAGGTCCAGTTTCTCCATTTCCTCTTTGAGCTCATCATAGATGCCCAGGTTGATCAGATTGTTCTGAACCATCCGGCCCATGAGGTACTCCGCCGACAGATAATAGGCGTTTTTTACTTCCCGCTGTTTCTCTACCGTCTCATCATGGAGGGGAATCAGTTCCCGCATGATGGCCTTGGACAGCAGTACACTGATCAATTCCCCTGTCAGATCTTTTTTCTGCACCCGGCATAGCTGGATGTCGCGTTTTACTTCTTCTGCAATTCTCTTGGTGTCAAGCATTCAGATTCCTCCCATTTCTCCGGCGTATTCGTTTCGTTTGTCCACTAAGAGGGTTCGCCGGTGCTCCCTATTAGGGTTGGCGTCTTTTGCGCCTTGACTATCTCTCGTATATACTGCACAGTGCTTTCAGCTTCTCTGAAAGCGCCGGGGTTAGCATTCCTTTGTTCATCCTCCACTGCCAGTTTTTCCCCACGGTGGAGGGTTCGTTCATCCGGGCCTGATCTCCCAGCAGGAGCAGATCCTGCATCTGAACCACAGCCAAATCTGCAACGCTGGCAAAGGCACAGCGGATCGTTTCCCAGGTGAGAGGCTCTGTTTCGGCCTTGCATCCCAAATAATCCGCTGCAAAGTCTTTGACCTTGTCAGACGCATGGAGAAAAAATCCGCAGAGGGTTTCATTGTCATGGGTTCCTGTATAGACCACACTGTTCTTTTTATGGTGATGCGGCAGATAAGCGCTGCGCTCCTCTGGAGAAAAAGCGAACTGCAGCACCTTCATACCAGGAAGCCCCGATGCCTCCAGCAGCTCTGTCACCCCGTCGGTGAGCTGGCCCAGATCTTCCGCAATCATGGGCCGGTCTCCCAGCTGCGCCTTCAGTTCCCGGAAAAAGTCCATTCCAGGTCCTTTGCACCAGTGCCCGCCCCGCGCGGTTCGATTGCCCCAAGGAACTACCCAGTAATCGTTAAATCCCCGGAAATGATCAAAGCGGATCATATCACAGCGCTGGAAAGCGGCGCGGATTCTCTGCATCCACCAACGGTACCTATCCCCACGGTGGATTTTCCACCGGTAAACTGGATTTCCCCAAAGCTGTCCATCCTCGCTGAACAGATCCGGCGGCACCCCTGCACAGAGCACTGGCCGAAGATCCTCATCCAGCAAAAACAGCTCCGGATGGGACCAGACGTCCGCACTGTCATAGGCCACATAGATGGGAAGATCCCCGATCAGTGTAATCCCTTGTCGATTTGCGTATAATTTTATGTTTTTATACTGTTTGTAAAACAAAAACTGTGTAAAAACGACATATTGGATTTCGTCTTTCATTTCTTGCGCCAAGGATTTTAGGGCTTCCGGCTCCCGATTTTTTGCTCCCTGTTCCCATTCATACCACGGCGCATTCTGAAACTTCCGTTTTCCCGCCATGTAAAGAGCATAGTCCTCCAGCCAGTATCCGCTGCTCCGGCGGAAGGCCTCCACCTCCTTGGCATAGAGGTTCCATCCCCGCTCATAGGCTTTTCGCAGCAGTGGCAGCCGGTGGTCAAACTGGGCTTTGAAATCCACCTTGTGCGGATCCCCTACCAGGAGGCGATCGTCGATTTCCTCCTGCTCCAGCAGCCCCCATTCCACCAGCAAATCCAAATCGATGAGATAGGGATTCCCCGCAAAGGTGGAAAAGGACTGATAAGGGGAGTCTCCGAAGCCGGTAGGGCCCAGCGGCAGCATCTGCCAGCAGGAAATACCGCTTTCCTTCAGAAAATCGGCAAACCGATAGGCTTCCCTTCCCAAAGTTCCGATGCCGTGGTTGCTGGGGAGGGAGGTAATATGCATGAGAATTCCCGCTTTTCTCTCTTTTTCTTGGGGCTTATGGTGCAACTGCACCTTTACCTTGGTCATGATGCTCCCCCATTTCTCTGTCAAGGTCTTCGCCTTTATATCCGTTATCTATCTTTTCTTCCGTCCATCCGGTGGAACCCCGTTCAATAATCTTGCAGGGATACACGGAATGGCGGTGGTTTCCCTTCTGTTCAATGATATCCAGCACGGTGGTCACCGCCTCCAAGGCCATCTGTTCACTGGGCTGGCAAACGGTGGTGATCCCCGGATAGGTAAACTCGGTCAAATCTAATCCGTCAAAGCCCATAATGGCAATGTCCTCCGGAATCCTTTTGCCCGCCTCCAGGACGGCCCGCATAGCTCCTACTGCCATCACATCCGAAATGGCAAAGATGGCCGTCACATCTGTCTCCTGGAGAAGAGAACGAGCCGCCTCGTAACCGCCTTTGTAGGTGAAGTTACAATTTTTGTGGATATGCTCATCATAGCCAATACCATACTCCCCCAAAGCCTTGAGATAGCCTTCCAACCGCAGGCGGTTGATGCTTTTTTCCTCAAAGGCGCCGGCCAGGATGCCAATACGGCGATGGCCCCGCTCCAGAAGGTAGCGGGTGGCCCGATAGGCCTCCAAGGTATCATCAATGGAAATGGTGGAGTAGCATTCCCCCTCCATATCGCTGGATACCTGGATGGTGGCAAAGACAAAAGGAACCTTCAGAATGGAAAGCCTCTCTTTGGAATACTGGAAAATTCCTCCCAAAAAGATGATACCTTCCAGCCGCCGCTCCATCTGCAGCTCCGCCGCAATGTGGATTTCATCTGCAAAATCGTCGGCCTGGGTCAGAAACATGGCATAGCCTCTCCGGGCCAGTTCTCCTTCAATAACCCGCAGCATGGGAGAAAAGAAGGGGTTGGTAATTCCCTTGACTACCACACCGATGGTCCGGCTTTTGATCCTTTTCAAGTTCCGGGCGCTGTTGTTGGGCATGTAGTTGTGTTCATTCATCACCCGCAGTACCTTTTGCTTGGTTTTGGCATTGACATCCGGATGATTGTTGAGCACCCGGGACACAGTGCTGACTCCAACACCGCTGAGCCTGGCAATATCCCGGATATTCATACTCCCCATGGCGTCTTCCCTCCTTTCCCTTTCAAGATCATCCGTTGAAGGAAACGTTTCCGGTATGGTTACCGGAAACGTTTCCAGCTTTTGCGGATATCATAGCATAGTGTATTCTCTTTGTCAACATGCAAAAATAAAAAAACAGCCCGAAGGCTGTTTTTTCTCTTTTCCCGAATGAGCCTGCCATCAAATAGAGGATGGCAGCCGGCCGGAGAAGGGGCGTATATTTCTCCGGCCAAGCGACCACCAAAGGGGCTCAATCCGTTTTAATTGCCGCATCGAATTCAATTTCTGAAGGAGGAAAATTGATTCTGCGGACAAAGGAGATAGCTTCTTTGAGGCCAAAAATCCGATCCATTCCGTTGTCCTCCCATTCAATAGACAGAGGGCCAGTATACTGCATGGCATTGAGTTCCCGGATGATCTCTTCAAAGTTGACATCACCATGGCCCAGTGAACGGAAATTCCAGGCACGCTTGGTGCTGCCAAAGGGCAGATGGGAACCGAGAATACCCCTGCGGCCATCATAGCTGACACTGGCGTCTTTCATGTGAACATGGAAAACATAAGGGGCAAAGTCCTGCAAAAACACGGTGGGATTGACCCCCTGCCAAATTAGATGGCTGGGATCGAAATTAAGTCCAAAGGCCGGATGGCCATTCATCTTTTTCAGCAACCGCTGGGTGGAGTAGTAGTCAAAGGCAATCTCCGTAGGATGAACCTCAAAGGCAAATTTGACATTTTTCCGCTGGAATTCATCCAAAATAGGGGTCCAGAGGGAAACAATCCTGTCGTAGCCCTCCTCGATCATCTCTTCTGTAGTCTGGGGGAAAGAGTAGAAAAACTTCCAGATGGGGGAACCCAGAAATCCTGTCACAATGGAAACGCCCAAATTGTTACAGGCCGTGGGCACCTGCATCATAAAGTCAATAGCCCACTTTCTAATTTCTTCTGGTTTGCCAGCAAACCGGGCAGGGGCAAAGTTATCCAGACGCGGGTCATAGAGATCCCCTACACATTGTCCTGCCAGAGCAGCGCAGATAGCCCACATCTTCAGGCCATGGCTGTGGAGAATCTCCAACCGCTCCTCGCAATACTCCTTGCTGGAGGCCGCTTTCTCAATGCTCAATACCGACTCGCTTACCGCGATTTCCAGCCCGTCAAATCCCAGGCTGCCTGTGAGTTCACAAAGTTCCTCCAGTGGCAGATCTCCCCACTGGCCGGTCGCCAGTGTAATTGGTCGATTCATAGCAGTGCTCCTTTCTATTGACGCAGGCTTTCCTTGCGGTTATAGGCAGCCAGCAGAACAATGAGGATGGCGCCCATAATAATGTCCCGAACGGCAGGGCTTGTATTGATAGCGGTCAGGAAGTTGGAAAGCACTGTCAGAAGCAGGGCTCCAAACACCGTACCTGTAAAGTTTCCTTTGCCGCCGGAGAGGAGGGTGCCGCCGATGACGACAGCAGAAATGGACATCATAGAATAGCTGTCAAATGTAGCGCATTGGGCCTGGCTGTAGTATCCCGCGGCGATAAATCCACCGATGCCCGCCAGCATACCGCCCACTGCGTAAGCAATCAAACGGACCTGTTTTACCTTGATACCGCTCAGGTAAGCGGCTGCGTCGTTGGTCCCGATAAGCATAAGCCGGTAGCCGAAGCGGGTGTATCGAATCAAAACCACTGTGAGGATGAAAAAGCAGATGGCCAGCAGGAAAATACCGGGGATAAAACCAAAATACCGGGTGGTCAGCAGTTTGGTCATCTCTTTTGCCGCTGTTCCTCTAGGTGCTCCGCCGGATATAATCAGCTGTACCTTACCTAGGATGTTGGAAACGCACATGGTCATAATGAGGGCAGGTAATCCGACATAGGAAACGCCGATGCCATTGATGGCGCCGATGACAACGCCTACCAGAATACAGACAATAAGGGTGGGAAGGATCATTGACGCATCCCCCCTCATCATCTCTACACTGATGACCGCCGTGGTGGACATGACTGCGCCAGCGGAAAGGTCAATGCCGCCGTTGCCAGAAATAATGATGATGCACTGTCCTGCGGAGGCAAAAACCAGAATGGAGGCGATGGCGGCAATACTGCTCACCGTACCCATATTCATGGCCTGGGGGCGGAAAACACCTGTAATGATAAACAGAAGAACCGCTAGAGCAAGGGCCATGATGGCTTGATTTTTCCAGAGATCTTTGATATGTTCTCTCATTTAGAATCCTCCTCCTTCCCAGTGACCAACTTTTTCAGTCGTCGACGTCCTTTTTTGCTGGCAAGAACCGATAAAGTCAATCCCAGCAAAATAATCATTTCTGAAATCAGGTCCTGATAGAAGTTGGAAAGCTGGAAGCCCGGGATCAACGCAGGCAGCAGCTTGATGAACAAATAGGAAACCGTGTTGGTGACAAAGGCCAGGAAAAGGGCACCCAGCATACCGCAGATCATGCTGCCCCATCCTCCGCTGATCAGCACGCCGCCCAGCAGGCAGGCTGCTACAGAAGTAAGGGTCATGACATCACCCGAGATCGGGTTGCCGCTGGCGATCATTGCAGTCATGCAAAGTCCTGCCAGTCCCACAAAGATACCGCAAATAAAGTAAGAACGGATGGTGATTTTCACCGTATCCAGACCGGTGGCATAGGTGTTCTTTTCTGATCCGCCTAAGGCATAGATTTCTTTGATCGCCGGATAGCGTTTCAACGCTGTCCACACTCCCAATACAATGAGGAGCAGATACAGGGTGGTGGGCAGTCCCAAAATGGTACCGTCATAGAACTTCCACACCGCCTGCGGCACACTGCCTTGCGGCTCCGGCATTAAGATAACATTGATTCCTTTGATAATATAGCTCATACCATAGGTGGCGAGCATGGGGGGAATACGCAGATATCCTACAATGATACCGTTGAGGGTGGAAACAACCACGGCCGCCAGGAATCCGACGATCCAGGCCACCCAAATCGGCATTCCTGTATAAGTAGGCAGCATCACGGCTAACACATTGACCATGGACATCTGGATTCCCACTGAAAGGTCGATATTGCCTGTCAAGATGACAATACTCTGGGCCATGGTCAGCAGGATCAAGGGGGTATTCTTTGAAAAGATCATGCTGAAATTATTGGCCGAAAAGAAACCGGCGCCCTGGGTAATGATGTTTAAGATAATGACAATCAGCAAAAGAATCAGGCCCATAAATTCGGGAGCTTTCCTCAGGGATGCAAATCCTTTTGCCGCTTTCTGGCCTTTTCCCGTCATGATCTCTCCACCTCCTGCTCTTCTGGTTGCAGTCCCATCATGGCTGCCACCAGATGGTCCTCAGTCAAAGTATCGCCGGACAGCATGCGGCTGATTTTTCCTTCATAGAACACATAAATCCGATCGCAGATGGCCAGCAGCTCTTCATTGTCGCTGGACACCATCAGCACTGTCATTCCCGACTGGATCGCCTCCCGTAGGAAACCTTGCAGCTCCTGACGGGCTGACACGTCAACGCCTTTGGTTGGGTCGTCCAACAGCAAAAAGTCAGGCGCCGCGGAAATCCAGCGGCCAAATGCAACCTTCTGCTGATTGCCGCCGGAAAGGGAGCTGATCGGGTCGGAGAGCTTTCCAATTTTAATGTTGTGACTTTCTACCACCTGTTGGGCGCTACTGTTGATCTTCTTTTTGGTCATAGGGCCAAATACCAGGCCCTTGGACAAATTGGCGCTGTAGATATTTTCACTGATGGGTCGGATGGAGAATACCGCCTCTCGATTACGGTCGCCAGAGATAAATCCCATGCCATCCCGCACCGCATCCGCAGCATTCCTGTAGTGTACAGGATGCCCTTTGAAGGTGATTGTCCCGCTCTCATGAGGAAGCGCGCCATAAAGTGCCCGCAAAAATTCCGACTGGCCCTGGCCCTGGAGTCCTCCAATGCCGATGATCTCGCCGCGTCCGATCTCTACGTCTACGCCGCGGACCTCTTTTCCCACATAAAGCTGTTCGGTTTTGAGGATGCATTCGCCCCCTACTATCGCCGTATGCGGCTCTCCAGCGCTTCCCTGCTCCGGCATCTTCCCCGTCATATGGAAGACAATTTCCTCCATGGGGGTTTCCTCCAGATTTTTATCAGCCACCGATTCTCCGCCCCGCAGCACTACAGCTCTGGAACAAATTTGATAAATTTCCTTCAGCCGGTGGGTCACCATGACAGTGGAAACACCTGTCTCTTTTAAACGGAGCAGATATGTAAACAGGGTTTCAACCTCATCATAGTGAAGCGCTGAGGTAACTTCATCCAACAGCAGAATTTTTGGCTGCCACGACACCGCCTTGGCGATTTCCACCAGGCTTTGGGTGGAAGGCGGAAGGTCCCCTGCAAAATCATCTAGGGAACACGGGGCCTTCAGTTCATCCAGGAAGGACTGGGCATATTCCCGGTTTTTCTTTTTATCTACACTGCCGAGCTTGGTTTTAAAATCATGTTGTTCTAGTGGCAATGAATACAAAATTCTTAGAAAGCATTGCATAAGTTTGCAAGATAGTATAGGATCATAATAGACAATATTGGTAAAGATGGGGTGCGAAGTGAACAATACAAGTGAGTTAAAAGCCCGCAATATGAAACGATGCGTCCGTGAAATCTGCCTTGCCGGAAAAATTACCAAACCGCAGCTGGGGCTCCAGACAGGATTGACCTCTGTCACAACCCACAAATTTGTCAATGAACTTTCGGAAATGAATTTTGTCCGGGAGGCCGGTGTCAGTAATACCAGTGTGGGGAAAAAGGCGATCTTTTACGAGATTAATCCTGATTATGGTTATTTGGTAGGCCAGGATATTTATGATGGAGAGGTGACTACCTGTCTCTATGATTTTTCTCTTCACTGTCTTCGGGAAAGGCACAGCGTCATTCCTAAAGAGTATAGCGAGCAGGTACTTACCATCCTTTGTACCGAGCTTGAAAACATCACGGAAGGCATCCCCACCCATAGCATCCATCAAATCGGCATTACAGTGTCCGGTGAGGTTAGCTTTGAGCAAGGTATCATCACCAACAGCATTGGTATGAAATGCTGGCGAGGAATTCCCATTAAGTCCCTCCTTGAAAACCGGCTCGGTATTCCTGTTGTAGTGGAAAATGATATCAACGCGTCGGTCATCGCCATGAAGTGGCGCAACAAACTCACCCATGATTTTGTTCTTCTGGACATCTCTTATGGAATTGGTGCTGGTATTCTACAAAACGGCAAACTCTATCGGGGAGCCAACTCCTTCGCAGGTGAAATTGGCCATATCCCGGTGAAACAGGATGGAGAAATCTGTCGGTGTGGAAACCGGGGCTGTATTGAAACCATTACCCTTCAAAACAACATCACAAAACGAGTGGGAGAAACCAGCATTGACCGTGTCATCAGCCGTGCTCTGGAGGGAGATGATAAGGTGCTGGAAGTGCTGCGCAATGTAGTTCACTACATCTCCTGGGTGGCTGATCTTGTGGTCAAGGTTTACGATCCCGGTATCCTTTATATCGCCAACTCCTGGTTGGCCCATTTCCCCAATTTTTGTGACGAAATTTCAGAATACATCTTTACCCATTCCACCTGGCTGACAAGAGATCAACTGGCTGTCTATTATATTCCCGAAGGCCGTGTTGCCACAACATATCATGCGGCAGGCTATCTTGCTTTTGATACCTATCTTGAAAAAGGCACCTATATTGTCTGAAACACGGACGGCGGTGCCACCGAAAGGAGTTTCAAAGCATGAAGCTGAAATTAGGTGTTGCAGTCACCCGTAGAGACTGCTTCCAGAACGAAAAGACTCTAGAAAACCGCGACCGTATCCTCCAAAAAGTAGCCGAACTTTCCAAAGAGCTTGATTTTGATTATGTAACCACCGACTTTTTAGGCGGTGAGCGGATGATGATTGAACTGTCTGACGCCGCCAAGGTAGAAGAATATTTCAAGGCCGAGAAAGTCGACGCTCTCTTCATCCCCCACGCCAATTTTGGGCAGGAGGAATCCGTGGCCCGGCTGGCTAAAAACATGGGACTGCCACTTCTGATCTGGGGTCCCCGAGATGAATGCCCCAAGGGCCAGGAGCTGCGGCCAACCGATACCCAATGCGGCCTGTTTGCCTGTTCCAAGGTACTGCGTCGCTATGGTGTCACCTTCTCCTACATTGAAAACTGTGATGTGGAGGATCCCGCTTTCCGCAAGGGGCTGGAAAAGTTCCTGGCTGTCGCACGGGTAGTCAATAAATTCCATCATCTGCGGATTGGCCAGGTCTCTGTCCGGCCCCGTCAGTTTATGAGCGTCATGTGCAACGAGGCTGAACTTCTTGAGCGTTTCGGCATCGAAGTGGTCCCCATCCCTGCTTATGACATCGTCGCCTCCACCAGGAAGATCCGGGAGGAGTGGGACAGCGAAACTCAGGAAATTCTTGATGCCATCCACGCCAAAGGCATTGATACACGAGAGTTCGGAGAAGAAAGGCTCAAACTCATGTGTTCCCTCGAGACGGCTTTGCTCCGTTTTGCCAGAAAATTCTCTCTGGATGCCCTCAGTGTGGAATGCTGGGATGTTTTCCTCAACGATCTCGGTTTTAAACCCTGTTTTGTTTTTGGCGATCTCACCGATCGGATGCTGCCCTGTGCCTGTGAAAATGATATTCACGGCGCAATCATGCTGGCTCTTGCCGTGGCCGCCAATAACCAGAAGGAGCCCCCCTTCTTCGCTGACCTGACCATCCGTCATCCCCACAATGACAACGCAGAGCTTCTGTGGCATTGCGGACCCTTCGCTAAGTCACTGATGAAAGAGGGCGCCTCTCCCTCTCTGGCTCAGGAAGGTCAGGGATTCTATCCCATCCATGGCGGTCAGGTAACCCTGCTTCGGTTTGACGCACTGAAAGGCAACTACACCCTCTTCGCGGATTCCGCTCAAGGTACTGACGGTCCGGAAACCTGCGGCAATTATCTGTGGGTTGAGGTAGACGACTGGGTCAAATGGGAAAAGAAATTTATCTTTGGCCCCTATATCCATCATGTCACCGGCCTTTTCGGCGATTATGTCGATGTCTTCCAAGAAGTTTGCCGTTACATGGACATTCCTTACGACAACGCAGACAAACCCCTATTTTAAACGCAAAAAAGTGCCTCCACAAAAAATGTGGAGGCACTGCTTTTTTCCCTATTTCTCTTATTTGAGGATGGGTACGTTTTTGATGCAATCATACACCTGCTCCAGGGTGGGCATGGAGGGAATGGCTCCTTTCCCTGTCGTGGTAATGGAACCGGTGGCGTTGCCAAAATCAATGATATCGTGCAGTTCCTGGGCGTTTACCTGATCCACAGGTTTATCCAACTCCAGTACCTTATAAAGAACACCGGAGAAGAAGGAATCGCCCGCACCGTTGGTATCAATGGTTTTCACGTCATAGGCGCCCAATTTCACGGTGTTGTCCCCGACCCGGCCGTAAGCGCCGTCCGCAGCCAGGGTAATGGTCATCATTTTGATGCCATACTGCTCCATCAGCAGTTTAGACCCCTGATCCAAATCAGTCAGCCCCGTCAGGAACTCCAGCTCCTCATGGGAAATTTTCACAATATCAGCATATTGCAT
>NZ_CBDTOK010000104.1:0-10178 GCF_965361945.1 Zongyangia sp.
GCCCCATGGGAGCAGAAGACGGAATCGGGTGTGTTCTCCACATCCCGCTCCGGGTCATAGCCCTTGGCTTCGATGACCTCTTGGGCATTGTGACAGGGAGCATACCCCTCAAACCGGAGGCTGATCCGTCCGGTGCCGCGGGTGGCGGAGATGAGAGTCTGGGGATAGTCCGCCATGCAGGCGGCGGGCGCCCGCCCACGGACCTCCATCCGCTCCCCTACAGACTGGGGAGGCTCGGCCTCCCCCTGCATCCGTTGAATGTCAAACAGGACCCGTCCCAGGTCTCCGCTGTCCACCTCGATCACAAAGGAGAGGATGGGTTCCAGCAGCACACTTTCCCCGCTCATCAGCCCTTGGCGGATGGCCCGGTAGGTGGCCTCCCGGAAGTCGCCTCCCTCGGTGTGCTTAAGATGGGCCCGCCCTGTGACAAGGGTGATAACCACATCGGTCAGCGGGGCGCCGGTGAGCACTCCCAGATGCTCCTTTTCCAGCACATGGGTGCGGATCAGCCGCTGCCAGTTTTGATCCAGCACATCGGTGGAACACCGGCTCTCAAAGGTGATGCCGCTGCCCGGCTTTCCCGGAGAGAGGCGCAGATGAACCTCCGCGTAATGCCGCAATGGCTCAAAGTGTCCATAACCCATGACGGGAGCGGCGATGGTCTCTTTATATAAAATTTGCCCGGGGCCAAATTCCACCTTTAGCCCATAGCGCTGGGCGGCCAGGGATTTAAGCACTTCCAGCTGCACCTTTCCCATGACCTGGATCCGCAGCTCCCCCAGCTTCGGGTTCCATTGGGTGTGAAGGGATGGATCTTCGTCGGCCAGTTGGGAGAAGATGGACACCGCTTCCGGGGCGGGGACAGTAGCGGGAAAGAGAACTTGGGAGGAGAAAAGGGGAGCGCAGAGGCCGGGGCTAAGATCTTCTTTGCCGCCGAAGCCCTGACCTGCCTGGGAATGCTGTAAGCCGGTGACGGCTACAATATCCCCGGCCTGGGCGCTGTCGACGCTTTCATATTTCGCCCCCTGATACCGGCGGATTTCATTGACCTTTTCCCCTAGGATTTCATCCTTGACCCGCAATATGCCGCTGCGCAGCCGAAGAAAGGCCAGACGATTGCCCTTGGCGTCGTGGCGGATTTGGTAAATATGGCCGGAGAGGGGGGCATCTAGGTCAAATTCTACCTGGGTGAGAGCATGCAGGGCAGATAAAATCTCGCCGATTCCCGTCCCTTGCAGAGCCGATCCGGAAAAACAGGGGAAAAGGCGTTCCTCCTGAATGAGCTGGCGGGCGGCAGAGAGCCATGCCCTCTCGTCATAGCCTCCCTCCAGATAAAGGGCTAGGAGGTCGTCGTCCTGGGCGGCGATGTCCTCGCACAGTTCCCCTGAAAAACGGACGCCATCGAACTCCCCATCAAAGCTTTTGACGTAGGGGGAGAATTTTTCCTGCAATTTTTGCAGCACCCCTACAGGGTCGGCGCCGGGGCGGTCTATTTTGTTGAGAAAAAGAAAGGTGGGGATTCCCTTGGCTCTCAGCAGTCGCCAGATGGTTTCGGTATGAGCCTGGATGCCTTCGGCACAGCTGACAATGAGGATAGCGTAGTCGAGGACGCCCAGCACCCGCTCCATCTCAGCGGAAAAATCGGCGTGGCCAGGGGTGTCCACCAGGATATATTCCTCTCCCTCCAGGGAAAAGGAAGCCATACCGGAAAAGATGGTGATGCCCCGCTCCCGCTCCAGGGGATGGCTGTCCAAAAAGGCATTTTGATGATCCACCCGGCCCAGGGTGCGGATGGCGTGGGTATGGTAGAGCAGCTGCTCGGAAAAGGTGGTTTTGCCCGCGTCTACATGGGCGAAGATACCGATGGCCTTTTTCATGAAGCATTCCCCTTTCTCGAACCTTTCAAACGGTTCTATTGTAGCCCATTTGAAAACCAGGCGCAAGGTATTTGCGGTTTTATCCTGATTCGACTATAATAGGAATAGAACCACTGACATGGGGCGAGGCAATCTATGAATATCCAGCGATTCTCACCCTTTGCAGCGGCTCAGATAGGAGGACATGTATGCACTTGTTTATTGCCATTACGTTAGAAAGCGCCATTAAAGATAGGTTATGCACCATGGCGAAGGCTTTGGCGGAAAGTTCCTTGTCCGGCAGTTTTACCCGGCGGGAGAACATGCATCTGACCCTTGCTTTTATTGGAGAGACCACCCGGCTTTCCGCCGTCAAAGCGGCGGTGGACTCTGTAGTAGCCCCGCCATTTTCCTTGATGATCGGAGGGATTGGACGGTTTCGCCGCAACGATGGGGACATTTGGTGGACAGGCGTTCGGAAGGACCCGACGCTGCTCGATGTCTACCGCCAGCTGCGGGCTTCGCTGACCGAGCGGGGATTTAGGATCGATGAAAAGGAGTATACACCCCATCTGACCTTGGGACGGAGGATCCGGCTGCGGCCCGACTTTGATCGGGCGGCTTTTGCATCACGCATCCCTGTGTTAGAAATGCCGGTGCACAAGATCAGCCTGATGAAGTCAGAATTTGTCGGCGGCAGGGTCAGCTATACCGAGCTTTATGCCAAGGCATTGGGCTAAAACTCCCCACTGCCCAGGGACAAAAGAGAAAGGAAAAAACAGATGAGCGTATTATTTCTGGAATATCCCAAATGCAGCACCTGCCAAAAGGCAAAGAAATGGCTGGATGAAAGAGGAATCTCCTATGAGGATAGGCATATTGTGGAGCAAAACCCCACAGCGGAGGAGATAAAGGCTTGGCGGGAAAAAAGCGGGCTGCCCCTCAAGCGCTTTTTTAATACCAGCGGGTTAAAATATAAGGAGTTAGGGCTGAAGGACCGTCTTCCTCAGATGAGCGAGGAAGAGCAGTACGCGCTACTCTCCACCGACGGAATGCTGGTCAAGCGGCCCATCGTAGTGGGCGACGACTTCGTTTTGGTGGGATTTCGTCCTGCGGAATGGGAGCAGCATCTAGGATAGATTTGGTCTCCGCCTATGGTGGCCTATCAAAAAAGGAGAAGAATGATGACCACGGATTTACAAAAGATCCCCGGTGTGGGGAAAAAGATGGAAGAAAGTTTCCGCGCCATGGGAATCCACTGGGTGGAAGACCTCCGGGGGCGGGATCCCCAGGAGCTTTATGACCGATGGTGCAAGAAGGAAGGCGGCCGGGTAGACCGCTGCGCCCTTTATGTCTTTCGTTGTGCGGTCTATTATGCAGAGACGGAAAATCCGGACCCGGAAAAGCTCAAATGGTGGAATTGGAAGGATGATTGATAGCTATGCAGCTTTCTATAAAACAAATTACCCAAAATAAAGAGGAGTGGATGCCCCTGCTTCTGCTGGCGGATCCGGACGAAGGGATGGTCAAAAAGTATCTGGATCGGGGGCTGATGTTGGGAGCCTTCGGGGACGGTCAGCCTGCTGGTGTTATTGTGGCTGTGCCGCTTCAGGAGCCAGGCCAGTGGGAGATTAAAAATATGGCGGTAGCCCCTCGCTATTGGCGTCGGGGAATCGGGACCCTGCTCATCGAAGAGATAGAAAACTGTCTGCCCCCTGATGCGGATACCCTCTGGGTGGGAACTGGGGACACTAGCACAGGCCCCCTTGCTTTTTACGAGAGCTGTGGCTTTCACTTTGATCATGTATTGGAAAACTTTTTTGTGGAACATTATCCTGAACCTATTATCGAAGATGGAAAACAGTGCGTGGATATGTATTACCTGAAAAAAGAGCCGGGGAAATGGTGATTCCCCGGCTCTTTTCAAAGGAAGATCCATTGACATGGTCAAAAACGAAACCTATAATGAAGACAAAAAATAGGGAATGAGGTGCCGGCATGGAGAAGATAGAACAGCTGCAGCAGATGATTGACCGAAGTGAAAACATCGTGTTTTTTGGAGGCGCCGGCGTATCCACCGAAAGCGGCATTCCCGACTTTCGCAGTGTGGATGGGCTGTATCACCAAAACTATGACTATCCCCCGGAAACCATCATCAGCCATAGCTTTTTTGTGGCCCACCCTGAGGAATTTTATAAATTCTACAAGGAGAAGATGCTGATCCTCAACGCCCAACCCAACGCGGCCCACCGAAAACTGGCGGAATTGGAGCGGTGCGGTAAGTTAGCGGGCGTCATCACCCAGAATATCGATGGACTCCATCAGGCGGCGGGCAGCAAACGGGTATTGGAACTGCACGGCAGCGTCCACCGAAATTACTGCATGAAGTGCGGCAAGTTTTATGATGCTGCTTATATCCGGGATGCTGTCGGCATCCCACGGTGTACCTGCGGCGGTATGATTAAACCGGACGTAGTGCTCTATGAGGAGAGCCTGGATGGGAATACCCTGGAGCAGTCGGTAGAGATGATCAGCCATGGGGACATGCTCATCATCGGCGGCACCTCTTTGGTGGTATACCCGGCGGCAGGGCTCCTGCGCTACTACCGAGGAAACCGGCTGGTCGTCATCAACAAATCGCCGACCCCTATGGATGCCAAAGCTGACCTGCTTATCTCCGGCAAAATTGGAGAGGTCTTAGGCAGGATCAACTGTTCGAAAGTATAAAATAAAAAGGAGGCGCTTTCCCAAAAGCGCCTCCTTTTTGCCCGGATCATTCTAAAATTTTCGCCCAATGATTTAATAGAGTACCCAGAAATAGATATACGCGGGGATTACCGCCGCCAAGGTAAAGGGGATACCGATGCGGATAAAATCTCTGGTTTTAACTTCGTAACCGTTTTTACGCAGGATGCCGATACCGGCAATGTTGGCGGAAGCTCCGATAGGGGTACAGTTGCCGCCCAGGGTGGCACCGGACAAAAGGCCGAAGTACAGGAGTGTCGGCGGGATACCTAGAGCTTGAGCCAAACCGGTTACAACGGGAAGCATAGTGGCTACATAAGGAATATTATCGATAAAGGCGGAAAGCAGAACAGACGCCCAAACAATAACTGTATAGATAACAAAGACATTACCACCGCCAAGTTTTGCTAGAAGCTCTGCGGCCGCATCAATAACGCCCATATGGGTAATGCCGCCAATCACCAAAAACAGGCCAAACAGCAATCCGATGGTTTCAAAATCGATGGCTTTAATAGGATGGATTAGGGCGCCACGATTGTGGGTTTTTGCAAAACTATAAAGGATGCCGATGATCATGAGCCCAACACAGATAAGACCGTTGGTGATATCTGGTTTGTTGGGAATGAAGGAGGCACTGATGAGTAAAACAATCATCCCCACCAGTAGAATAGAGGGAACATAATCGGTGACAACGGTTCTCGGCATCCCCTTGGGAACAGGTTTCTTTTCTTTTCGGAACAGCCATGCCAGGATGAGAGCAGATACAATGGCCCCCAGCTCTACAGCGAAGAAGATACCGGGTTTGCCCTCGTAAACAAAGAAGTCCAAAAAGCTCATATTGGCATAGGAGCCCAGCATAATGGCGGTAGTATCGCCCACCAGGGTTGCCGCGCCCTGTAGATTGGAGGACACTGCGATGGCGATAATAAAGGGGACAGGGTTGGTGTCTAGCTTTTTGCAGATCTCCAATGCGATGGGGGCGACCATAAGAACGGTGGCAACGTTGTCGACAAAGGCGGAAATAATGCCCGCAAAAAGCGCCAGTGCAACAGCTGCCATCTGAATGTTGGGGACCTTTTCCATTACCAAGTCAGCGAGAAGTGCCGGCATCTTGCTGTCGATAAACAGCTGGACAAGCCCCATGGTGCCGGCGATCATCAAAAGCACATTAAAATCAATAGCGCCGACGATCTGATCCAGTGGAAGCATGCCGGTAATGATAAAGATAGCCGCAGAAGCAATCGCTATATAGGGACGATATTTGCTGAATGCCAACATCAAAACATAGGTGATGGCAAACAGGATGAGTGCATAAACCATTTTAACATCCACTCTCCTCATTTTTTTACCCTATTATATTCGTATCAACATTTATTTTCAATCATGATTCGACAATTGTAGTAGTTTTGTTGTTAACATCAAAATTTTCTTGACAAAGTAGGCTGTTTTTTGTATCCTGATTGTAGACCAAAAAAATAAAAAAGTTGACAATTGAGGAGACAATAAACATGCAGATGAAAACCTCCACCCAGAAAATCACCTTTTGCGCCTTGTTTGCAGCGCTGACGGCCATTTTGTCCCAAATTGCCATCCCCATTGGACCTGTTCCCATCAATTTGGCCACCCTGGCGGTGTTTATTGCCGGCGGCCTTATGGGCCCGGTTTGGGGTGCTGTCAGTATGATCGTCTATGTGGCCCTGGGTGCTGTAGGCGTACCCGTTTTCGCCATGTTCACTGGTGGAATCTCCATCATCGTGGGGCCGACGGGAGGCTATATTATAGGATACATCGCGGCTGCCTGGCTTATCGGACTGATCGTTTCCAAATGGGGAAGGAAGGCGTGGCAGCTCATCATCGCCATGGTAGCTGGATTGGCGGTGTGCTATGCGCTGGGAACTGCCTGGTATATGTATTCCACGGCAGCCGGTTTGGGTGCAGCCCTCCTGTCCTGTGTGATCCCCTTTCTGCCCGGAGACGCGGCCAAAATTGCGCTGGCGGTCATAACTGTTTCCGCCCTGAAAAAGAGGCTGGCATGGTAGAGCTACGGCCCCATCACGGGCTTTGTATCCGCTATTTTCAGGGGAAGGGTTACAGTCCGGAATTTGTCAATCGGATGCTGGAAGTAATCCACAGGTTGCAGTCGGAACCGGAGCAAAAGATCCGTCTCCATTCCGGTGCCGACGTCCTTTGTAAGTGCTGTCCCAACTGCCATGGAAAGGAATGCAGCGGGGAAAAGCCGGGGAGATACGATCGAATATGCCTGGATCTCTGCGGCCTTGACGACGGTGCAGTCATCTCCTGGAAAGAGTTTTGCCGCCTGGTAGAGGATCATATTATTATCCCAGGCAAGCGCGCCCAGGTATGTGGGGACTGTCAATGGAGTCGGCTGTGCAGATAAAAGGAGGGAGCCAAAGCTCCCTCCTTTTTTGAGGACTATTCAAATTTGTCTGCCAGCATCCGAAAGAAACGTCCCAATGCATGATTCTTTTTCTTGACAGGTTCGGGGGCAGGTTGTTTCTTTGCCATCTCCCGGGCGGTAGCGATGAAATACTCCTGAGAGTTGACCAGAGGCTCCCCAGGGGCCAGCTCTTTTTTGAGGTAGCGGCCGTCGCTTTGCAAGACCCGGGCTTTGACGTTATCCCGGAGCATGATGTCCACAATTTTGAGCACCCGTTTTTTAATATTGGGGTCTAAAACGGGACAGGCAATTTCCACCCGTCGGTCGGTGTTGCGGGTCATCATATCTGCGGAACCGATGTAAATCTTCGGATCCTCCCCGGCGCCAAACACATAAATCCTAGGATGCTCCAAAAAGCGCCCTACAATGCTGATGATATCGATGTTATCCGTCTTCCCCGGGACATGGGGAACAATGCAGCAGATGCCGCGGACAATCATCTGAATCTGTACGCCAGCCTGGGAAGCTTCAGCCAATTTATCGATGAGCTTGCGCTCGGTGATGGAATTCATCTTTAGGATCATTTTGGCCGGCTGGCCCGCCTTTGCCTTGGCGATTTCCTCGTCGATGCAATCGAGCAGGGCGTTTTTCAGGGAGTGAGGCGCCACCAAAAGCCGGTTGTAGCTGCCGTCCAGGTTGGCAATGGCCATATTCTTGAAAAAGACAGCGGCGTCGGTACCGATTTCCTGATTGGCGGTCATGAGACAAAGGTCGGTATAAAGCTTGGCGGTTTTTTCATTGTAGTTGCCGGTACCCACCTGGGTGATGTACTGGATATTTCCCTTGTCCCGGCGGGTAATTAAGCAAATTTTTGAATGGACTTTAAAGCCTTCAAAGCCGTAAATGACCTGGCAGCCGGCTTCTTCCAGCCGTTCGGACCAGTTGATGTTGCTTTCCTCGTCAAAGCGGGCCCGAAGTTCCATGAGGACGGTGACGTCCTTGTTGTTTTCCGCCGCTTGGGCCAGGTATTCAATGAGCTTGGCTTTGCTGGCCAAGCGGTAGATGGTGATCTTGATGGACAGGACATTGGGATCGTTGGCCGACTCCCGGATCAGCTGCAGGAAGGGATCCATCTGCTCATAGGGATAAAACAGCAGCACGTCATGGCGCAGCACCTGGGAGGTGACGCTCTCCGCCCGATTGAGGGAACGGGAGGGCTGGGGTTCAAAGGGCTGGTAGGTAATCCGGTTGAGGGTGGTCTGGGGGAATTTATCCTGGAGGGAATAGACATAGCCCATGTTGAGGGGGGATTTGGACCGGAATACCTGCTCTTTGCGCAGGCCTAACCGTTCACAGAAATATTCTGCCAGGGGTGTATCTACATCCCCCTGAATCTCCATCCGCACCGGGGCAAGGCGGGCTCTCTTTTTCAGCACCTTACGCATCCTCTGGCGGAAGTCGTCGTCGATCTCAAAGCTTTCATCCTCGGGGCTGATGTCAGCGTTGCGGGTAATGGAGATTACCGCCTTATCCGCGATATCATACATGTCGAAAACCTGGGAGGCATGCTCCAAAATGACCTGCTCAGTAAGAATATAACGCACGCTACTGCCCGGCAGAAAGATCACCTTGGGCAGAGAGGCGGGAACGGGGATGATGCCGTAGGTGGAGCCGCCTTTATCCTTGAGCATGACGGCGATGTACAGCGCCTTATTTTCCAGGTGGGGGAAGGGATGGTGGCTGTCTACCACCTGGGGGGATAGGATGGGCAGAATATAGTTTTTAAAATATTTTTCTATGTATTTTTTTTCGGAACTTTCCAGCTCTTTCACATGGAGATTGTAAATATCATGCTGGCGCAGACGCTCCTCAATCTCGGAAAAGGATTTGTCCTTCTGCTTGCAAAGGGGTGGAACGGCCTTAAAAATGTTGGCCAGCTGCTCTTTTGGGGTCAGCCCTGTTTTGTTGTCCACATGCTCCTCCTTGAGCAAGGCCATGTCGAACAGGCTCCCCACCCGGATCATAAAAAATTCATCCAGGTTGCTGGTAAAGATGGAAACAAATTTGAGCCTCTCGTAGAGAGGAACTTCTGGATCACGGGATTCTTCCAGCACACGTTCGTTAAATCGTAACCAGGAAAGCTCCCGATCTTGGGTGTAGCTGAAGTCACCATGGGATTTTGCCATTACAATACACTCCTTATGCTTTAAATGGCCATGAGACGAAACGATTATTCTAGGCAGCTGGTGCCAGCTGCAGCTACCTACAGATTGATTTATTATACTTATTGTAACATATGTTTTGCAATCGAACTATTGTAAAATTTACGGTAAATCTATGTAAAATTGTGACAGTTCTCACAAGAAATTAGAGATCATTGGCTTTCTAGCCGTAGCAAATAACTTGGAAAATACGGTTGAGCAAAAAAACACCGCGCGTTATACTAAGGATAATCAAAGGACAAGGAGGAAAATCCGTGAAAACTAAGCGGGAAGCAATTAATTACTGTCTGGGGCTGCCTGGGGCCTACGAGGATTATCCTTTTGACGACGGGGAGTGGACCGTGATGCGCCATCGGGAAAATCGAAAATCTTTTTGCATGATTTTCCTGCGGGAGGGACATACCTGGCTCAACCTCAAGTGCGAGCCTATGGAGGCGGATTTTCTCCGCCGGGCGTATGACGCGGTGATTCCCGCCTATCATATGAATAAAGTCCACTGGAACTCGGTGATCCTGGACGGAAGCGTTCCGGAGAAAGAGATTTTCCGCATGATCCGGATGAGTTTTGATCTGACCCGGCCGCCCCTGTCCAAAGCGTCCCGCCATAGGGAGAATATGTGATAAAGTCACACGGCGGGATTGCAAAAACTTCCACCTTTATAGTATAATATCCCCGATTCTAAAAGACAAGATTCCCCTGAAAGGAGAATGTCAAAATGAAAAGATGGATTGCGGCCATACTCTGCTTGAGCCTTTTGCTGGCGATGTTCGCCGGCTGCGCCTCGGAGGAGGCCGGCTTGGAAAGCGGGGTTTCCACCAGCGCCCCGGCGTCCCAGGACGCCTCGGAGGCGCAGCCCATTGACCTGGGGGAAATTTTGACTGTAGATATTGACGGCAAAGAGGTGACCCAGGAGATTTTTGCCGGCCATAAGTTGACGGTGGTCAATGTCTGGGCCAC
>NZ_CBDTOK010000105.1:0-4616 GCF_965361945.1 Zongyangia sp.
GGTGCGCTCAGCCGCCCAATATAGCGCATCCAAAAGGGCATTCCCGGTATAAACGCACCGATGTGGTCAATAACCATGCAGAAAAGGGCAAACATTTTGAGCCCCCATCCGCTGATAAGTCCTTTTTGCTTTGCCATCTATTCGTCCTCCCCATTGCCCAGCAGTTCCCGCAGCATCCGCTGGGGATTTTGCAAAAATTCTTTGGTGATAAAATAATGTTCTGTCTCCTGATAGGGGGTTAAGGTGATACCATTCTCTCCCAGTACGTAAATCTGGGCGTCCGGATACGCCATGAGGATGGGAGAATGGGTGGCGATGACCAGCTGGGATTCTTCCCGGACCAGTTCTCCCATCCGGGAGAGCAGGCTCAGCTGCCGTGCCGGGGAAAGTGCCGCCTCCGGCTCGTCCAATAGATACAATCCCTTGCCCCAAAATCGATGTAGTATCAGGGAGAGAAAGCTTTCTCCATGGGACTGGCAGTGAAGGGATTTTCCCCCGTAGGAATCATATAAGGAAATAGGGCTCACGTCGTTGAGACGTTCCACTTCGGTGGCCACATTATAAAAGCTCTCTGCCCTCAAGAAAAATCCATCTCTGGGGCGTATTGGTCCCTTGGCAATTCGCAGCGCCTTGTAAAGGCTGGAATGGGTGGCGGCCGAGGAAAAATGAAAGTTTTTGGAGCCCCCTTCTGGATTAAAGCCATAGGCCACGGCAATTGCTTCCAACAAGGTAGATTTTCCGCTGCCGTTTTCTCCCACGAAAAAGGTAACTGGGCTTGTAAACTCCAATTCCCCCAACTGTTCTATCGCTGGAATCTGGAAGAGATAGTCTTCACAGAGTTCTGCCGCGTTTTCTTTGAGAGTAACCGATCGAATATACATAGTCCTTCCCCCTGCCCTCTAGTATAGCACAAGATACACAGCAAAACACCCGGCAATCAAGATTGCCGGGTGTTGCATAGGAACGATTTTGTCTTGGCTAAAATCCCCGAGAACTGCCGCCGCCGCCAAAGCTGCCGCCGCCTCCGGAAAAACCGCCGCCGGAGAATCCTCCACCACCAAAACCGCCTCCGCCAAAGAAGCTGTCGTTGTGGTGATGTCCGCGATGGTATGGCATGAACAAAAAGCCTCCCCCACCGCGACCGCCACGGCCGCCGCGACCACCGCGGACAATGGCGGAAATGGCGATAATACCAAAGATGACAAGGAAAGGAATAAAAGCAGTAAAGAGATTTCCGATGTCATTATCCTCCTCTACAACCTCTTCGGCAGAGGGGAGCTCATCTCCTACCTCTATGCCATATTCGTCATAGACAAGGCTCAACACCGCTTTGTAGCCCTCTAGCATTCCGGTGGAATAATCCCCGTCTCGGTAATAAGGCAGCATATATTTATCCTGGATCTGCCCGCTACGCAGGTCGGTGAGCGCACCCTCCAGCCCATAGCCTACCTCAATACGGCTTTCCCGTTCTTCCAGTGCCAGGAGAAGTAGAACGCCGGAGTCATCCTCTTCATCGCCAATCCCCCAGCTTTCTGCCAGGGTATAGGAGAAGCTTTCCAGATCCATACCATCCATAGAAGGGACGGTGACCACCACCGCCTGGGCCTTGGTCTGCTCAAACAGGCTGACCCCTAACTGATAGATGGCATCCTCGTCCTCTTCATCCAGCACATCGGCAAAGTCGTTGACAAAAAAGCGGGAAGTGGGCTGCAAATCCTCCGGGGCTGCACCCATCAGTAGGATGCAGATAATGCCCAGCGCTGCAATCAAACGCAGCTTTTTCATAAATGAGTCCTCCGCTTCTCGAAATATTTCTCTTTTCTAGTTATGCGCCAAAGTCCACAGAAGGCACCTGTTCCGCTCCCTCAGAGGCCTCAAAGTATTCGGTCTGTTCAAAACCGAACATAGAGCCGATGATGGATGTGGGGAACCGCTTCAGGCTGGTGTTATATTCCTGGGCTGCCTCGTTGTATTTGGTCCGGGCTACTTTGATTCTGTTTTCGGTTCCCTCCAGCTGATCCTGGAGGGCAATAAAGTTTTCATTGGATTTAAGCTCCGGATAGTTTTCCACCACCATCAACAATCTAGATAGGGCAGAACTCAACTCAGAATCCGCCTGAGCGCTTTCTTGGAGGTTGGTTGCCCCTGCCAGCTTGCTTCTGGCATCGGCAATCTCGGTAAAAATTTCTTCCTCCTGGCTGGCATATCCTTTGACCGTTTCTACTAGGTTGGGGATCAGATCCGATCTTCTTTGCAGGTCCGCTTGGATATCGCTGGCGTATTTCTGTACATTCTCCTGCTTACTGACAAGGGAATTATAGGTGCCAATACCCCAGCCCAAAACAGAGACAATGAGCAGCACCAAAACGCCGACAATCGATAAGACCACAATAGTTGATTTTTTCATGATTTTCCTCCAAATCAGTTTCGGTTTGTTTCTTCACCTATCATCTTCATTGCCCTGCAGGGTGTTCCGATGTGGTATGGATATATCATATCCGAAGTTCGAAAATTTAACAATGTCAAAAAAACGCCGGTTTCCCCCGTTTTTGCCCGGTTTACCCTGTTTGTGCCCAAGAGGCAACCGGCTCGTATCCGGGGAAGCTACAGTTCATTCGGCCCCGTTCTATTTAAAATACATATAAAGCTGACATTTGAGCATACCGTTATATAATTTGCGCCGTTTGTCCGCCTTCCGTCCAAAAATCCGTTCAAAATCCTCATCTGGGCTGATGATATAGTATTTCAGATATTTTCTATGCTCAAATACTTTTCCCATGGTATGATAGATTTCCCTGGCTTCATTGACTTCCAGCATCCGCTCTCCATAGGGAGGATTACAATAGATGACCGCACTCTCCAGATCGGTGGCAAAGCTCCTGATATCTCGTTTTTCCACCCGAATTCTCGGTGATACGCCTGCTTTCTTCGCATTATCCATGGTCAGCTCCACTGCAGCATCATCAATATCATAGCCAAACCCGTGAAATCCAGCCTGCTTATCGATAGCGGAAAGCGCTTCCTGCCGCGCTTCTTTCCACACACTCTGGGGAATAACACCCCATCTTTCACAGTCGAAGCGGCGGTTGATCCCTGGAGCAATATTCATAGCAACCAGTGCGGCCTCTATCAAAAAGGTACCGGAGCCGCAAAAAGGATCGATGACGTTGGCATCCTTCCGCAGCCGGGAAAGCTGGACAATCCCCGCTGCCAGTGTCTCCTTGATGGGCGCCAGGTTGGAATTTCTGCGATAGCCCCTCTTATGCAGCCCAGGGCCTGACGTATCCAACATGACGGTAACCATATCTTTCATAATGGAAAACTGAATCTGGTGAAGGGACCCGGTTTCCTCAAACCAGGACTGATGATAGACCTGAGATAACCGGGTGACAACCGCCTTCTTGATAATGGACTGGCAATCAGGGACGCTGTGAAGCTTTGAATTGAGCGACCATCCCTTGACTGGAAAGGCATCCTTTTTCCCGATGAAATTCTCCCATTGAATGGCCTTTACTCCCTGGAATAAGTCCTCAAAGCTATGAGCCGAAAAGGTTCCTAAGATAATCTGGACCCGTTCTGCCGTACGCAGTTGGATATTGGCCCGGGCCAAATCTGTAAAATCCCCGTCAAAGGCAACTCTGCCATCGGTGACTGCAACATTCTCAAATCCAAGCCGTCGCGCCTCGTCTCCTAAGACCCCTTCTAACCCAAACATGCAGGGGCAGGATAATTTCATCTTCATTGTATGACTCCATTTCTCTTTTTGACTTTTTGGGCGGGTATAAATGCCATCCGCCATCTTTTAAATTCGAATAATTTTATTATAACCGATGACAAAGGCAGCTGCAATTCATTTTAAGACGAAAAGGGCCAGCCGTGTTCGGCTGGCCCTTGTGCTTTCATATCGTGATTTTCTTAAAGATTATTCTTCAATTTCAGGTTCAATAAGCCCATAATCTCCGTTCTTCCGTTTATAGACAACACAAATATCGTTGGTTTCGGCCTGGCGGAACATAAAAAATTCATGCTCCAGCAGATTCATCTGCAAAATTGCCTCATCCACACTCATTGGCTTAATGGCAAAGCGCTTTGTCTTGACTACCCGGTACTCTTCCGGCTCTACAGCGTCCTGATACTCCGGTGCAAAGGCATTGACACGCAGCCGTTTTTCCAGACGGGTCTTGTTTTTGACGATCTGTCTGACAAGGGAATCGACAACCACTTCCAGGGAATCAAACATGTCACGGGTCGTTTCCTCCGCCCGGAACACCATATAGGCTGCCCGAATGGTAACTTCCACCGTCTCTCTGTCCCTCTCCCGGGATACGGTGACCACAGCCACTGCATCCTGGTCAAAAAAGCGATCCAGCTTTTTGAGTTTTTTCTCAACGCGGGCCTTGAATGAATCTGTGATGGTTACTCTTCTGGCATTAATTGTGATGTTCATAAATCGGACCCCCTTAACTTGTACATTAAACAATTTATCTAAATTGTTTAATATTATTATAGCATAAATTGTTTAAAACAGTAAGACAATTTCGGAATTTTCTATGAATTTGGATATATCTACAAAAGAACTGCTATAAATCTGTGGTTTTGTTCCCTGTGATAGAGTC
>NZ_CBDTOK010000106.1:0-3810 GCF_965361945.1 Zongyangia sp.
GAAAAATAAATGGTTATAATAAGAGATGTGGAAAGGAAATCCCTTCCGTAAATTTATGTAAGCTAGGAGGAACACAACAATGAAAAAAGTATTGGCACTGATGCTGGCAGTTGTCATGTGTTTCGGCATGGCTTCTGTAGCCTTCGGTATCGATGTGGATTATGACATCCATCACTTTAGCATTCTGGGCAGCGATGGCAAAACCATTGATGTGGACGCAGGCGGCAATGTCGCTTACGTAGCGGGAGACACCTTCTATGTTATCCCCTATGCAAATGATCAGGCTGACAGCAACATCGAGATCACTAAAGCCCAGGTAACTCAAGGTTCTACCACTGTTTATACCCCGGCATTTTTCTTCGATGACGAGGGTAACAATCCCACCAATGTGTGGATGGTTCAGATGAAGACCAAAGACATCGCGGCGGTCAAAGACTATGACATGGTTCTCCATGTAGAGGGTAAAGACGCTGCGGGAAACAAATATGTCGGCGATTTGACTTTAATTGTGAAAGATACTGGCATTATCGATGAGAACGATATCAACAAAGCAAGAATTGATGGCGACTTTGAAGTAGCTACCCAGGGCCGTTATGTCGTTTCCGCGGAAGCCTTTAAAGCAATCAAATCCGGCGAGACTTTTGCATTCCCCTATAGCGGATACACTTTGAATGTAGGTACTGGGATCAGCAATGCACTGAACTTCCGTGCCTCCACCGAAAAGATTGACAAATTGGTAGAAAAATATGGCGCGGATAAGATTCTGGGCTTCCTGGATTTCAAGGACAAGAATGACCTCCCTGTAGAGATTGGCGTAGAGATGGAGTGCACCGAGTACTCTTCTACACATACAACCAATAAAGCCTATGTCTACAGAATTGAAGGCGACAAGCTGGTTTTGGTGACTGACAATGCCAAGTATGATGCGGCAAGAGATGTCGTTACCTTTAAGACCAACAAATTGGGTAGCTTGGTAATCTCTGCAGCGCCTCTGACAGACAGCGCTTCTACCACAACTCCTACTACCACCACTACTACTAACAATAGTGGCAATGCAGGTACCACAACTTCTAACAAAAACAACCCAGGTACCGGCGCCAATGATTTAATTGGTCTGGCAGTTGCAGGTGCGGTCGTTGCAACAGCGGCTGGATTTGTAGCAATGAAAAAATAATTGGATAAAAAATAACAAAAAATATGGGAAGACCTTTGGCCTTCCCATATTTTTTGTTATTTTAAGGATTAATATTTCAAATTAAATGATTTAAATATTAGATAAAATGCTTAAAATATCGGATAATTTGAGCGATAATTTGCAAAATTGTAACAAAATAATATCAGAGTTATATTGAAAATAAGAAAAATAAGCATTATAATAAAACCTACAAGAGCATTCTTGGATATTTTTTAAGGAGGTATCATTATGAAAAAAATGCTAGCCATTATCCTTGCTGTTGCCATGTGTGTAGGAATGGCTACCGTATCCTTTGGTATCAATGTGGATTATACCATTGACCATTTTAGCATCTTAGGCAGTGATGGTGAAATGATCGATGTCGATGCCGGGGGTAATGTCGCTTATGTAAACGGGGACACCTTCTATGTCATTCCTTATGCGAATGACCAGGCAGACAGCAACATTGAGATCACCAGTGCGGAGATCACTCAAGGCTCCACCACAGTGTATACTCCTGCCTTCTATTTTGACGATGAAGGGAATAATCCAACCAATGTTTGGATGGTTCAGATGAAGACCCAGGATATTGCAGCGGTCAAAGATTACGACACTGTGCTGCATGTCGAAGGCGTTGATGCTGATGGCAACACCTATTCTGGTGATTTGACCTTGGTAGTCAAAGACTATGGTACAATTGATGCAAATGACATCAATACCGCACGTATCAATGACACCGATGTTGATACCCTGGATGACGATGGAAACTACAGATATGTTGTTTCCGCTGATGCTTTCGAGGCCATCAATTCTGGCGAAACTTTTGCGTTCCCCTATGATGGTTATACCTTACACATTGGCTCCGGTATCAGCAATGCGCTGAACTTCCGTGCATCTACCGAGAGAATTGATAATCTGGTGGAAAGGTACGGCGAGGATAAGATTCTGGGCTTCCTGGACTTCAAGGACAAGAATGATCTGCCGGTCAGCATTACGGTAGAGATGGAGTGCACTGAGTATTCCAGCACCCATGTGACTAATCAGGCTTATGTCTATCGGGTAGAGGGAGACGGCCTGACCCTGGTAACCGATAATGCCACCTATGACTCTTCCAGATCGACCGTTACCTTTGAGACTAATAAGCTGGGTAGTTTGGTCATTTCTGCAGAGCCTCTAACTGATGAAACTACTGGTGAGACCACAACAGACACTTCTACCGATAGCTCTACAACAACTACCGATTCTGACAAAGCGAATCCTGACACAGGTGCTAACGATGTAATCGGTCTTGCGGTAGCTGGTGCAGTTGTCGCAGCGGCGGCTGGCTTTGTGGCACTGAAAAAGAAATAATATAATTTTTTAGTATGGGATCTATGAAAGGGAGCGAAAGACGGACTACCGTCTTTCGCTCCCTTTTTAGTGGATTGTTAAGATTTATGTCATTGTATCCAGGCAGAATGCGGAGTATAATGAAGAAAAAAGAGAAGGGATGGTGCGGCCATGAAAGGGAAGATTGCTGTGTTGCTTGTGGCGGCACTTTTGCTTATTGTGACGATTGTGCCGGTAATGGCTATCACAGTGGAGCAGGATATGTACCTGCTTTATAAAACTGATGAAAGGGTGGACGAGAGCGGCAATGAATACGTAGATCTAATCTTTTGCTATGTAGATGAGTCCAGTGATGATGTAAGACTTCGTACCTTCGATCGGAAAGAGCCGATGAACAGCGCGGAGCCTGGGGATATTGTCCATGCTGATGTAATTTTTGGCAGAAGCGGATGTGAAGCAAGGGCTTTCTTTGATGAGGATCGGGGTTACTGGGTTGTCCGGCTGACCATAACCAATGCGACGGCGCTGGAGAATATTCCAACCTTTGAGTTACAAGTGAGTGCTACCCGTACGGTGGAAACTGCCTATGGTGGGATCACAAGGGAGAAATATGTATTCGATGATATTCAGATGACCGAGCTGAATCAAAGCAATGGGATTACCAGCGGGCAAGTTCTACAGGCGCTGAGCAATAACAATGGGGTGATGGAAAATCCCGATTGCGCCAACATTACGGCAGAAGGGATGAAAGCCGCTTTGGGCAAGGATATTGAGTTTTCCTTTGACGGGTATTCAGTGGCCTTTCATAACAGCCAAATCCAGGATGAAATCAATCTTTTTGCCGTTAAAAAAAGTATTACCCCTGTCAGCGAGCATTATAATACTGATGGTGTTTTATCCACCATTATGTTCTGGGATACACGGGATCTAGCTTCACCAGCTACCATTTCGGTGGAGATGGATGAGTTTTCTGATTATAGAGAAAGTCACGCTTATGTTTACCGCTATGAAAACGGGAGACTGGTTCTTTACACCGATCAGGCCGAGTATTCTCCTGAAATGAGCCATGTATCCTTTACTACAGATAAGCTGGGCTCCTTTATTATTTCCTCCAAGCCATTGGAAGAATTGCCTATTATCGACGCTGGAGACGGCACCTCGGAGGGATATAGCTCTCCAGAAGAATATCTGGTTTCCCAGGCGTTGGATGCAATAGGCAGGGCATTTTATATCTATGACGCCTATATTCCGACCACAACTCAGCAGTCATAAAATAAAAAGGACCAGCCAGATGGCTGGTCCTTTTT
>NZ_CBDTOK010000107.1:0-51410 GCF_965361945.1 Zongyangia sp.
TGATTCATAACCATCTCACCGAAGACGATGTGCAGGTAAAAATCCATGTGCCAGAATATTATCTGCTGGATCAGGAAATCCAGGCAGGTTTTACCATACAACTCAAGGACGGGGTAGACTGTATGCCCAATGAGCCTTTAGATTTTGCCCTGGAAACCAAAAGTCATATTAACGCTAATATGAGTATGGCTAGGGAGACACCGAAGAGCGGTTCTCAAATATTCTTAATCATTGGGCTTGGATTGCTGGCTTTCTTGTTGCTTTTGGTCATCGCATTGTTTGTTATCCGAGCTGTCGTGCGGAGAAATGTGCGCCAGCGTTATTCTCTTCGCAGTAGGAAAGTTCATATTGATCAAAGAATTAGAAGAAGACTATAGCCAAAAAGTATCCATTAAAAATTTGATATTGATAAAGATAACAATAAGAAACAAGGCTCCGCAGAAAAATCTGCGGAGCCTTGTTCAATCTAAGACCGTTTAAAATGATCGGCCTTCTTATAGTTTATTTATGCATCAAGATGGGCCAGAATTTTTCCGTCAAAGAGGCGATTAAGAACAATACAAGCACTACCGAACAGAGGAGCATCCTCGCCAAAAAATGATTTTTGTACACGAACGGTTTGGTAATTTCCGGAAAGCTTCATAGCATTTACCCGATCTTCTATACGCTGAATATAGATATCATTTAACAGCGCTCCGCAATGTCCTATAAAAATAGCACTGGGATTGAGCATATTAACTACACCGGTTAGAGCACAAGCGATTTTATCAGCCATATCACAGAGAATTTCATGGACCAGTGGATCCTCATGCAACTGGCAAAAGGCCGTGAATCCAAGTTTTTTACCGGTTACTTTCTGTAGCCTTTTTTCTATGATGGGAATGCTGGCATAGGCTTCCAGACATCCTCTGTTGCCACAAGAGCAAAGCTCCCCATCATAGTTGATGATGACATGGCCGAATTCTCCTACCATACCGCTATTATCCTGATAGAGAACATCATCCGTAATAATGCCTGATCCGATTCCGTTGTCAATACCAACATAGAGAAAATTGCTGTAGCCCTTTCCACTGCCATACAGCTTTTCAGCCAAAGCCGAACCATTGGTATCATTGTCGATAAAAACATCCATGCAATAGCGTTCAGAGAGGATATCTCCAATAGGAAGATTCTGAATACCAAAATAATTGGGTGGATTGAGAATCATTTTATTTTCTACATCAAGTGGGCCAACTGCGGATATCCCGCAGCCAAGGATATTATTTTCCCAGTTAGTCATTTCATCGGTCAGTTGAAAAACCTTTTCAATAATGGTTTCGCCTGTTTCCTCACTGCCAAGAGGAATCGTTTTTCGCTGCAAGGTGCGCATCCTTAGATCCACCAAAACAGCGCTACAATGATCCCTTCCCATATGGATTCCTAGGACTTTTGGCGCATTGGGGGAAAGGTCCAAGATAATTGGATTTCGTCCAACATTGCTGTTTTGTCCTTGGCTTCCCTCTACAATATAGCCCTGTTGGATCAGTTCACCCGTAATATTGGTCACCGTCATTTTGGTTAATCCCGTCATTCGGGAAAGATCAATACGAGAAATATTTTTTTCAGTACAGATGAGTTTTAATATTAAACCGCGGTTTCGATATTTTAGATGACGGTTATTTTCTCCTTTTGCCTTGGCCATGCCATCCACCTCTTTGCCCATAAATCGAAAGATAATATAAACATTATACCATTAATGGGACAAAGATGCAAAAATTAACGAAAAAATTTGATCTAAATTCTTTTTATTACACAATTACAAAACCACCATTGGGGCTAAAAACTTGACCAGTAATAAAATCAGCTTGTGGAGAAGCGAGATAGGCGATCATATGGGCGACATCCAATGGGGTGCCTAATCGCTCCAAAGGAGTTTCTTCGACCAGCGCATCCAGAGCTGTAGCATCAAGCTGCGCATTCATTGGGGTGTCGATCACACCAGGGGCGACACAGTTCACCTGGATTCCGGAAGGACCTACTTCTTTTGCCAAAGCCTTTGTCATCCCAATGATAGCCGCCTTCGCAGCGGAATAGTGCACTTCGCAAGAAGCGCCTACCATGCCCCAAATCGACGAAAGATTGATAATTTTTCCTCTTTTGTAATGAATCATCCGGGGAAGTACGGCTTGGATACAGTGAAACATCCCTTTTACATTCACCGCAAACATGGTATCCCAATCCTCTTCCGAAATATCGGAAAAGAGTTTTTGCTGCGCAATACCTGCATTGTTGACAAGTAGATCAATATCTCCCATTTCTTCTGCAATCTGTGATACCATTTGGAAAACCTGTTGCTGATCTGTGATATCAGCAACAAATGGCTTTGCTACATAACCTTGCTTTGATAGGGTTTTGCACAACTGATGGGCGCGGTCTTCCCCCTGATGATAGTGGACTGCTATTTGAAACCCTTGGGCGGCCAGCACCTGTGATGTACTGCTGCCGATTCCACCCGATGCACCGGTAATCAATGCTACATGCTTCATCTTATTTCTCCCGTTTTTATTTTATTATATACGATCTTTGGATGAGAAAAAAGAGAAGAAGAGTGAATATAAGGATAGTATTCTATATAAAGCGACGCCACAGTCAAAATGACTGCGGCGCCAATCCAGAAAATATTATAGAGGCGCTGATTATTACTCATCAGCAATGATTAATTCTACATTATTTTCCTTCAGTAAGTCCACATATTCTTGGGCAGGCATTTTATCGGTAATGACCGCGTCAAAATCACCGATAGAGGCAAAGGTAATAAGAGAAACCTTGCCAAACTTGGTGGAATCGATGAGAAGATAGGTTTTGGTACTTTTTTCGATAACAGCACGCTTAATATCGTACTCCATCTGTTCAGAGTTTGTGACACCGGATTCAAAGGTCAGGCCCGTAGAAGCCAAAAACGCCTTGTTAATGTTGTATTTTTCAATAGCCTTGGTGGTATCTGCACCCATGAGAGAATTGGTTTTGCGGTTGAGGGTGCCGGGCAGGGAATAAAGATGGATGCTTTCAATGGGATAAGCGGCAAATACAGCTTTGATATTATTGGTGAAAACATTAATCCCACCACATTCCGAGAGATAAGGTACCATCTGGAAGGTGGTAGTACCGGAATCGATGAAAATGCTGTCGTCCTTTTCCACCAATTTGGCTGCTGCCTTGCCGATGCGATGCTTTTGGTCGCTGTTTTCGTTACCACGCTCTTCAAAAGAAGTTGGCGCTTTCACGATAGCGGTAACACCGCCATATACTTTTTTGATAATACCGGATGCGCATAATTCGTCAATGTCCCGGCGAATCGTATTTTTTGAGACGCCAAATTCTTCACAAAGCTTGTCGATGGTGACAGAGGTGTTTTGCAAAATATATTTTTGCATTTCGTCAATACGTTTGATTTTCATAAAGCTTACTCACCGACTTCCCAATTTTCTTAATTTATATTAACTAGTATAACAGAGATACAAAACAAAATCAATCATTTACTCAAAATATTATCGGCTAAAGGGAATAGATGGTTGACTCATGAAAAGAATGTGATATAATCAAAATGGAAATTATAGATAAATCCAAGAAATATTCAGAATATAATTATGAGGTGACGGTAATGAGCGAACAGAATGCAAAACAATATGTATTTTTTGACTCAACGAGACCTATTGATGTCATTCCCATTGGTCGTGCTACGGTGGATCTCAATCCGGTGGATTACAACCGTACATTGGAGGAAAGCACCACATTTAAAAAATATGTGGGAGGTTCGCCTGCCAACATTGCAGTTGGACTTGCAAGACTCGGCAAAAAGGTTGGATTTATCGGCATGGTTTCCGATGATCGTTTTGGAGACTATGTGACCCATTATTTTGAGAATGAGGGCATTGATACCAGTGGAATCTGCCGGGCGAGACATGGGGAAAAGATGGGGCTTACTTTTACAGAAATCCTCAGCCCTACCGAAAGCAGCATCTTGATGTACCGCAATCAGGCGGCGGATCTCATGTTGACCACCGACGATGTAAGCGAGGAATACATAGCTAGCGCTAAGGCTGTGGTCATTTCTGGTACAGCGTTGTGCCAATCTCCCTCCAGGGAGGCAGTGCTCAAAGCGGTAGAGTTTGCAAAGAAAAATAACACTGTCATTATTTTTGACATAGATTATCGTCCCTATAACTGGAAGAGCAAAGACGAGCTGGCTATTTATTATTCCCTGGTGGGCCGCCACAGCGACATCCTCTTAGGATCCCGTGAGGAATTCGATCTCATGGAAGGCCTGATTGCCAAGAACAGCGATGACAAGGAAACGGCCGCTCGTTGGATCGGATATGGCAACAAGATCGTCATTATCAAGCATGGCAAGGAAGGTTCCACCGCTTATACCTGCGATGGACAGAGCTTTACGATCAAACCTTTCCCAGTGAAAAGCCTCAAAGGTTTTGGGGGAGGCGATGGGTATGCCTCTGCATTTATCTACAGCCTTCTGGAGGGTAAGCCGGTTATCGATGCACTGGAATTTGGCAGCGCGTCCGCGGCTATGCTGATCGCGAGCCATGCCTGTTCTGCGGATATGCCAAGCGCGGAGGCAATTCAGGAGTTCATCCGTAAGGAAAAAGAAGAATATGGAGAAATGGTGGCCCGTGGATAAATTCTAGGCCGGTATACAGAAAAGATAAAAAGCCCTGAGCAGATAGCTTTTTCATCTGCTCAGGGCTTTTTTGTGCCCACAAGACAACAAAAGGCAGAAAAGTTCTCGCATCGTTGGGGCATATCTTGTCCCGTGGCCTCATAAGAATAGAGCAAAGAAGGTGAAAAATTGGAACAGATGAGGACAGATCAGAAATTTGACCAAGCCGTTGGAATATTTCCGATAGAGCTCCGAGAGCTTTTGTTATCACTGCCGGTACAGATCAAAAAACAGGTGTACGAAATCCGGATACGAAATGACCTCCCATTACATTTATGTCTTGGCGGTCGGCAGGCCTTTCTGACAACGGAAGGTGGTCTCGCCGAACATCCACCGAAAGGATGCGTCATCATAGATAGAACTACACTTGCGGAATGCTTCCGAAGTGTTTGCGGATATAGTGTTCATGCCCATCAGGAGGATATGAAACGGGGATTTATTACCCTTTCCGGGGGACATCGGGTGGGCATCTGCGGCACCTGTGTCAGCGAAAACGGCCAGATCAGCGGAGTTCGGGAAATATCCTCCCTGAATATTCGAATTGCCCGGGAAATTTATGGCGCCGCGGACGAGCTTATCCATTTGCTGGGAGAAAGTCCATCCGGAACCTTGATTGCCGGTGTGCCAGGAAGCGGTAAGACAACCGTACTGCGGGACCTGGCACGCAGGCTGTCAGACGGAAGCCTAGGACGTTTTTATAAGATCACGGTTATCGACGAACGGGGAGAGATTGCCGCTATGAGCGGCGGGGCGATGCAAAACCATCTGGGATACAGCTGTGATGTCCTCAGCGGCTACCCGAAAGGGGAAGCAATGCTCCAAGCAATTAGGACTCTTTCGCCGGACCTGATCCTCTGTGATGAGATCGGAGATAAAAACGATGTGGACGGGCTTCTGGCCAGCATGTATGCCGGCGTTGCCATCATAGCCACGGTTCACAGTGGCTCCATTGAGGAACTGTTCTCCCGCCGGCAGATGTTACCCCTTATGGAAACCGGTGCATTTTCCACCCTGTGCTTTTTAGGCGATTCCTCCCGTCCAGGCAGGGTGAGTTCTCTTTATCGAGCAGGTGAGAAGGATGATCAAGACCATGGGAATGATCTTCATTATCGTGGCTGGCGCCTATGCTGGACACAGGGCCTCACTGTCCCTGACCCGGCGGGTCACCCAGCTTGAAAATATTATCACCTTTTTGAGACTGATGGCAACACAGCTCAGATATACCATGCCGGCATTGGATGTGCTGCTGGAAGAGCTGTCTGACACAACGGCTGCAGCGCATATTATTTTCCCCGGCAAGTGCCTGGAGCTGATGAAGCAGGGGCACGCCTTTCCAGAAGCCTGGAAAGAAGCCTTGGATATTGCTGCGGCAGCATTGTCCTTGAAGGGTGTGGATATGCTGCCTTTATACGAACTAGGAGAACGGCTGGGTTCCACCGATGTAGAGGGCCAGCTGGCTATTTTTTCCTTAGCGGACAAGAAGATAGGACAGTCCTTGGCTGCCGCCCGGGAAGAGAGAAAACGCAATGGCAGCCTATATCGGACCCTTGGCCTTCTGACAGGCGTATTTATTGTGCTGGTGACCTTTTGATAAGGACGAAAAAATGATGGGAGGCAAAACAGATGGATGTGGATTTGATTTTTAAAATTGCGGCCATCGGCATCATTGTAGCCGTGCTCAATCAGGTACTGATACGTTCAGGAAGGGAAGAACAGGCCATGATGACCACTTTGGCAGGACTTATTGTAGTGCTTATGATGATTGTTTATGAAATCAGCAATCTGTTTGAAGTGGTGAAATCGGTGTTTGGACTATGAATGTAATAACTGTGATCGGAATGGGCATCGTTGGGATGGTGCTGGCAGTTTTGCTCAAGCAGTACAAGCCGGAATACGCCATCGGCGTGGGACTTGCCGTAGGCGTTACGGTTTTTTTAATGGTTCTGGTAGAGGCCCTGCCCATTTTTGACCAAATTCGTTCTCTATTTTCCAATATCAATGTAGAGTTCGAGTATACCAGCATTCTTTTTAAAGCCCTGGGGATCTGCTTTGTCACCCAGCTTGCCAGTGATGCCTGTATTGACGCCGGACAGACAGCCATTGCCTCCAAAATTGAGATTGCGGGAAGGGTAGCGGTACTACTCATCAGCCTCCCACTGTTTAACGTACTGCTTTCCATCGCTTCTCAGCTGATCAACGCTTGATTCGACAGATGTGAAAAATGAGGGATGAACATGAAAAAGATACTGATGTTTCTCCTGTGTCTTCTGCTGCTGTGCATGCCAGTCTCTGCTGTAAGCGGCTCTAATGCGTCGGGAGAAAGCACATTGCAGGAGCAGTTTGAGGAACAACTGGAAGCCAGCGGAGCGGACGAGCTTATTGAAAATGCTCCGGAGCAGGTCAAGGAATCCCTTTATGACCTGGGACTGGACACCATCTCCTTCCAGAAAATCCTCTCCCTGTCTCCAAAAGAATTTATTCCTTATTTTATAGATCAGGTTCAAGCGATGATTGCCCGGCCAGTAAAACTTTTGGCCATTGTTGTCGGAATCATTGTGCTCTGCGCCCTAATGAATGCACTAAAGCAGTCTATGGCCAAGGACAAGCTCAAGGAAGTATTCCAGGTGGTTTCTATCCTCTGCATCTGTGCCGCTGTCATCACACCGGTGATCGACTGTATTTCTAAAACAGGAAAGACAATTTTTGACTGCTCTAACTTTTTAATCAGTTTTGTTCCTGTGCTGTCCGGTGTGATGACAGCGGGAGGCCAGATTGTTACAGCCACCTCTTATCAGGTCTTTTTGTTCTGGGCAGCGGAGCTGGTTTCTGTCATCGTTTCCAGGACATTGGTCCCCTTTTTGGGGATTTACCTTGCAATTGCCATTACGTCATCCATGAACACTGAATTTCGGTTGGATAAAATAGCGGACAGTTTAAAATCCCTTATCTGCTGGTCTTTAGGAGGACTTCTCACCGTATTTGTCGGTATTCTTTCCATCCAGGGGATTGTGGCATCCAGCGCTGACACCGTCTCCCTCAAAGCCACCAAATTTCTCATTAGCAGTGTGGTTCCTGTTGTGGGTGGAGCCCTCTCTGACGCGCTGGGCTCGGTGCAAAGCTGCGTAAAGTTGTTGAAAACATCGGTAGGAGCCTACGGAATTATCATAGCGGTCATGACATTTCTTCCCCTGCTTATCGAGAGCATTTCTTGGCTGCTGGTTACGAAAATCTCTCAGGTTGTGGCCGAATTTCTAGGGGTAGGAGGAGTAACCCCGGTGCTCAAAGCCACTTCCAGTGTTCTTGGCATTATTTTGGCAATAATCCTTTGTTTTATGATGCTCATTATAATAACAACAACCATCATGATGCTGCTGGGAACAGGGGGGTAATTGGAATGGACATGGTAAGGGAATGGGCTTTTTCTCTGTGCTGCTGTATGGTCGCGGGCTCTCTAATGTATATGTTGGCACCGGCAAAGAACTTAGCTAAAATTTTCAAGATGACCATTTCACTCTTCATGCTTTGCTGCCTCATCATGCCGTTCGCTTTTGGTAATATCCAGTTTGATGACAATTTGACAGGAGAATTGGAAGAAAGATCTGGAGAATATGCTGGAAATTTGGAAGAAACCATCAACAGCCAGCTTCAAAAAACGATGGAAGATACCATCCGCTCTCACATTGAGTCCATTCTAAAGAGTTATGGGGTGGAGGAATCCAAAATCGAGATAAACATGAATGTAGACGACAAGTCCGGCATATTAATGAATCAAATAGAGATTCTGCTTCCCAATGAATTTATTTCTCAGGATCAGGCCATCAGCCGTCAAATTGAAACAGATTTAGGAAAAAAGCCAGAGATCACCTATGTAGAGGAAGTGTATTGAGGTGGATTTTGTAAAGAAATTCCCAAAGTTAAAAGACACACTGGGCAGGCTTTTTGGAAAGGATGCCAAGGTGAAAATTATCGTGCTTCTGGGCCTAGTCGGGATTTTGATGATCTTGCTTTCAGAATGCGGCAGCAAACAGAGCAAGGAGCCCCAGCCAACACAACAGAGTACCCAGGTGGTGATGGCAGACTATACCAGTGATCTGGAAGAGGAGATCACCCAAATCGTATCCTCCATTCAAGGGGTGGGGGAAAATCAGGTCATGGTCACCCTAGCGAGTTCTGAGGAGTATGTATATGCCAGCGAAACGAAAGACAGCCTGGATCGTACAGAGGACGTTGGAACTGACAACTCCAAAAAGACGCAGATCAAGGATGTCAGAGAAAGCAGTCTCATCCTAATAGAGGATGAAAATGGACAAAAGCAGGCTTTGATACAAAAACAGCTGGAACCTACGGTAAAGGGGGTTGTGGTGGTATGTGAAGGCGGGGATGATATAGGTGTTCAGCAGAGGGTGATTGATGCAGTCACCGTAGCTCTTGATATTTCGTCATCCAAGGTTTGTGTCACCAAGCTGGAAGAATAATTTACTATGGCTTAGCGTCCCAGGTCGCATGGAACCGGGGACGAGAAAGATAGAAATTTTGCAGACAACAGGAGGAAGAACTATGAACATGATTATTGGCAAAAGACAGATTATCCTGGCATCCCTCATTTTAGTGCTGGGCATTGCCATTTACCTCAATTGGCAGTTTTCTAATGGAAACGACCTGGTTGTGACCAACCAGACTGAGTCTGAAACTAAGAATTATGGCGACGCTCAATATGTTGACAACCAGACCGGAGTAGAGAGCGATAGCGACACCTATTTTGCCGAAGCGAAACTCAGCCGCCAGAAAACTCGGGATGAAGCGGTGGAAACAATCCAGTCGATGATTTCCGATGAGGGGATTGAAGAAGCCCAGAAAGAGACCCTTTCCGCCCAGGCGTCTGAAATTGCAAGCGCCATTGAGACGGAAAGCCGCATTGAAAACTTAATCAAGGCCAAAGGTTTTGACGACTGTATTGCCTACATCGATGGAGATAAAGCCAACGTCATTGTCAAGACTGATGGCCTGCTGGAAAATGAGGCGGCTCAGATTAAAGAAATACTCCTCCAGGAAACGGAAGTGCCGGTAGAAAATATTTCCATAGTTGAGGTCAAATAGTTGTGAAATTCTTTTTTTGTGGTATAATAACTTCAAAGACCCTGTAAGGGCAGCGGATCATTGAGGAGATTACCACGGTTTGCGCCGCTTTGGAGGGGAAGAACCGCGCAAAATAAAAGGAGGCCGCAGCTATGGAACAAAGACCTTATAAAGAGGCGATCGGGAGCCTGAAAATATCGGAGGATGTATTGGCGACCATTGCAAAGTTCGCCGCCACAGAGGTGGAGGGTGTAGCGTCTCTGGCGCCCTTTTCCACAACCCCCATCAAAGGCTTGGTCAATCCTTCTAAGGGAAAATCCATACGGATAGAGCTCAACGACGATATTGCTGTTATTGATCTCAATGTTAACCTGAAATTTGGTGCTAAGGTGCCGCAGGTGGCGGAAGCTATCCAGTCCAGTGTGAAAGAGTCAGTTCAGAATATGACTGGTATCACCGTTTCCAAGGTAAATGTTGTGGTGACAGGTATTGTGTTTGACGAAAGTAGTGCAGAGTGATTTTCTGAGTCCTCGGCCTTGATGGCAGAGGACTTTTTCTTTATCTAAAAGAATCATAAAACCTGTGGATTCATAGGTTCATTTATGGTAAAATAGACTAAAACAAAAAAGTATGAGCGCAATTGACGTCGTATTTTAGGCGTTCAAATTCCTTGCCGGTGCAGCGGCAGATTGGAGTTTATTATGACAAGAAGTGAGGCAAGAGAACAGGCTTTCATCCTAGTATTTGAAAAGTCTTTTAATCAAAGCGATACGTTGGATAACATTATTGCAAACGCACAAGCGGGAAGAGATTTTGTGGTAGACAAGTTCTCCTATGCTTTGGCCCAGCAGGCCTATGACCATCTTGAGCAGGTGGATGGAGTGATCGAGAAATATTCTACAAAATGGAAGCTGGACCGCATTGTGAAGGTATCCTTGGCGATCCTCCGGATGTCCATCAGCGAAATGTTGTATCTGGAGGATATTCCGGTGAGCGTTTCTATTAATGAGGCAGTGGAGCTTGCCAAGAAATATGCCACAGAGGATGACGCCTCCTTTGTTAATGGAGTGCTGGGTGCGGTGGCAAAAGATTTAGAGCAGATGAAAGAGGAAAAAGTGGAGCAATGAGTTGGTTTTTAGGTATTGATACCAGCAACTATACTACATCTGCCGCCCTTTATAATACAGAGACCCGAGAGATACTGGGAGAGAAAAAACTTCTTCCTGTGGAGCCGGGGCGTGTGGGATTACGACAGAGCGACGCTGTTTTTCATCACGTCAAGCAACTGCCGGACATTTTTGCCCGGCTTTTTGCTCGTATACGCCCTTCCATTACAGGAATCGGTTTTTCTTCCCGTCCGAGAGATGTAGAGGGTTCTTATATGCCCTGCTTTCTAGTGGGTGAAATGGCGGCGGCTGCAATTGGGACTTCCCAGGATATCCCTATATCTTCCTTTTCCCATCAAGCGGGACATGTGATGGCCGCTATTTTTTCATCTGGTCAGACTTATCTGACGAAGAAAAAATTTATTGCGTTTCATGTCTCAGGCGGAACAACAGAATGCCTTCTGGTTCAGCCTGACCCAGTGCATGTTTTTCAGATCACTTTGCTCGCCTCCAGCCTAGATTTAAAGGCGGGTCAAGCCATCGACAGGGTAGGGCACCAGCTGGGATTGCCCTTTCCAGCAGGACCGAAGCTGGAAGAAATGGCACTGCAGTGTGCCGACAAAATTCAGGTGCGGGCAACATTAAAAGGAATGGATTGCTGCCTTTCAGGAATTGAAAATCAATGTGCGCAGTTGGTAGAAAAAAAGGCGCCGGCAGAATACATTGCTCGTTATTGTATCGAATCGGTGAAAACGGCCGTAATGGGAATGACAGAGGCGGTCCTCGCCCAACAAGGAGATCTTCCCATTCTCTGTGCTGGTGGAGTTATGTCCAACTCGATCATTCGGAAGGCGATGGAGAAAAAGTTTGGCGCTTATTTTGCGGCGCCGGAATTTTCCAGTGACAACGCCTGCGGTACGGCAATTTTGGCCTCCATGAAGGCGGTGAATCAATGAACGTACTCACAATTTCCATGCTCAACCGTTATATTAAGAGCAAATTTGACGAGGATCCTAATCTGACAGGCTTATTGGTGGAGGGCGAAATCTCAAATTTTGTCAATCACCTAAAGTCGGGCCATTTCTACTTTACCCTCAAGGATGCCCATTGCGCAATCAAGGCTGTCATGTTTCGCGGATATGCCTCCCAAGTGCGTTTTCGTCCTGAAAATGGCATGAAGGTGATCGTCAAGGGGGATGTAGGCGTTTTCGAACGGGACGGCGTCTATCAGCTGTATGTATACGACATGCAGCCGGTGGGCAAGGGCGCACTCTATCTAGCCTATGAGCAGCTGAAGGAAAAGTTGGAAAAGGAGGGCCTATTTGACCAGCGCTGGAAAAAGCCATTGCCAGCTTTCCCTCAGCGGGTTGGGGTCATCACTTCGGAAACGGGAGCTGTGCTGCAGGATATCCGTAATGTGCTGGGTCGGCGGTACCCACTGTGCCGGCTGGTTTTGGCGCCGGCCAAGGTACAGGGAGAGGATGCAGCAGGAGATTTGATCCAGGCGCTGAACCTTATGGACCGGTGGGGTAAGGTAGATGTCATCATTATCGGTAGAGGTGGCGGCAGCATCGAGGATTTGTGGCCTTTTAACGACGAGGCGTTGGCCCGCGCTATCTTTGCCTGCAAGACGCCGGTGGTGTCTGCCGTAGGCCATGAAACGGACTTCACGATTGCCGACTTTGTCGCAGATATGCGGGCGCCGACCCCTTCGGCGGCAGCGGAGTTGGTTTCTCCCAGCCAGGTAGATCTCGCTTATCAACTGGCCAATGCTGAGGTGCGTATTTACGGGTGCATCGAAGGAAAACTGGCAAAATGTCAGCAGCAGCTTGAACAAATTTCACAAAAAGAATGTATAAGGTCCCCCTCTTTTTTGGTTGATAAAAATAGACAACAACTTGATTTTTTGGTACAATCATTATGTAAAAATATGCAGTCAATGATGAATAAACATGAGCAGCAGCTGAAATCCCAGGCGGCGCTTTTAAATTCCTACAATCCTTTGGATATTCTTTCAAGAGGATATAGCGTTGTTTTCAGGCATGGGGAAATTGTCAAAAAAAGTGAACAGCTACTGAGTGGGGATACCATTAATATCCGGTTGGGCAAAGGCTATGTGGATGCCCAAGTGATCCGAGTTTATCAGCAGGAGGAGAAAGCAGATGCCAAAGAAAAAACAGACCTTTGAAAACGCAATGCAGCGTTTGGAGGAGATTGTTTCCCTTCTGGAAAAGAATGAGGCGCCTTTGGACGATTCTCTTAAATTGTTTGAGGAAGGTGTATCCCTGATTACTTTTTGCAACGACACTTTGGAACAGGCAAAATTACGTGTGGAAAAACTAACAGTTCCAGTGGATGGGGAGAAAAATATACCGGAAGACACTGAGGCATGAGCACGGCTTGAATAGAGGAGAAGGTTATGGGTTTGTTAGAAGAAAGGCTGTCTCTCTATGGCGAGATGGTGGATCGGGCAATTATATCTTATCTTCCAGATGACAACTGTCTGCAGCAGCATGTGATGCAGGCCATGAAATACAGCATTACGGCTGGAGGAAAAAGAATTCGTCCGGTGCTTGTATTAGAATTTTGCCGGCAGTGTGGAGGAGACCCACAGGCGGCACTGGCTTTTGCAAGTGCTTTAGAGATGGTGCATACCTATTCTCTGATCCATGACGACCTGCCCTGTATGGACAACGACGACATGCGACGTGGACGTCCATCCTGCCATATCCAGTTTGGGGAAGCAAATGCACTGCTGGCAGGGGATGGACTGTTGACTTTGGCTTTTGAAACCCTTGCAAAATCGGACAAGCAGGTCGTGGGGACAGAAAATATTGTAAAAGCGGTCTCCATTTTGTCACAGGCGGCAGGCGTGTTGGGCATGATTGGCGGCCAGGTTATCGATCTAGAGAGCGAAGGAAAGAAGACAGATCTGGCGCATATTACCCAGATGTATAGCTTGAAAACTGGTGCGCTGCTCAAAGCAGGGACACAGTTGGGATGTTTGGCCGGCAACGGCTCAGAAGAGCAGATGGGTCTGGCGGGAACATACGCCGAAAAGATAGGGCTTGCGTTTCAGATTGTAGATGATATTCTGGATGTAGTGAGCTCGGCTGAAATACTGGGCAAGCCCATTGGCAGTGATGAAGAAAATGAGAAATCTACCTTTGTTACTTTGATGGGTCTTGCGCAGGCGCAAGGCGAGGTAGAAAAGCTCTCACGAGAGGCAAAAGACATTTTAGATGAATGGGGAACCAGCGATACTTTCCTCTATGAGCTGACGGACATGCTGGCACACAGACAAAAATAATAAGGAGAGAATCATGGGCGTACTCAATCAGCTATTTAGCAATTATGTACTCAATGCGGCTCTACTGTCCTGGCTTGTTGCCCAACTGTTGAAAACCCTCTTTACTCTAATCAACACCAAAGAACTGGTGCTGGAACGATTGGTGGGTTCTGGCGGTATGCCGAGCTCCCATTCATCTACGGTAGCTGGACTAACGGTTGCTGTTGCGCGAGCCTATGGGTTTGCGTCTCCACTGTTTGCCGTAGCCTTTATATTGGCGGCTATTGTTATGTATGATGCCATGGGGGTGCGCCGAGCAGCTGGCGAGCATGCCAAAGTCATCAATAAGATTGTTTTCGACTTTAAGAAATTTGGTAATGGCGACGTCATAAAATTTACCAAAGAAATGGCAGACGATATTGATGACGAAGAGTTAGAGCTGGAGGATGAAGATAAACTTCTCAAGGAGTTTATTGGGCATACACCACTGGAGGTGTTGGCAGGTGCGCTCTTAGGAGTGCTGATCGCCATATTAATGCCGGTATCTTAAGTAGTAGGAATGAAGGAATTAAATCTATGTCAGATTATAAAATTCTGAATCAGATAGATGGTCCGGAGGATATTAAAAAATTAAGTTTCCAGGAACTAGATTTCCTCTGTGCTGAACTGAGATCTCGCCTCATTGAGGTGATCTCTCGCAACGGTGGTCACTTAGCCTCCAACCTGGGAGTTGTGGAATTAACTGTCGCCATGCACCGGGTATTTGACTGCCCCAACGACCAATTTGTCTGGGATGTTGGGCATCAATGCTACACCCACAAGATCCTCACCCATCGGAAAGAACGTTTTGATACCATCCGCAAAAAGGATGGTATTTCAGGTTTTCCTAAACGGTGTGAAAGTGAATATGACAGTTTTATCTCTGGTCATAGCAGCACCTCTATCGCAGTTGCCACTGGACTCGCCAAAGCCAATACCCTCAAAGGCAATCATAACTATGTATTGGCTGTTATTGGGGATGGAGCTATGACGGGAGGACTTGCTTATGAAGGTCTGAACAATGCAGCTCGTGGGGATGATCGGATTATTGTAATCCTCAATGATAACGAGATGTCAATTTCCCATAATGTTGGGGCTTTGGCAAGGTATCTATCCACAATTCGGTCCAATCCCAAGTATTTCCGCGCGAAAGATCGGGTAGAAAGAGGACTTAAATCTATTCCAGTGGTTGGTCCCAAATTGCGCAATGCAGTTTTCCGATCCAAAGAAGCAGTCAAGCGGGCTCTTTACAAAACCACATTGTTTGAATATTTCGGATTTACTTATTTAGGACCAGTAGACGGACACAATATCAAGAATCTGTGTGAGGTTCTCCAACGGGCAAAGGAACTGGCCCGGCCCGTACTGATCCATGTGGAGACAAAAAAAGGAAAAGGATATCTTTTTGCGGAAAAGAACCCTGGCGCATATCACGGCGTATCAAAATTCAATGTAAAAACTGGGAATCCAGATGCCGAACCTGGCGTTAATTTTTCCACCGCCTTTGGAGAGAGCCTGACACAGCTAGCGCAGACCAATGACAAGATATGCGCCATTACGGCAGCCATGAAATATGGAACCGGTCTCGATAGGTTTGCAGCTCGCTTTCCATCCCGTTTTTTCGATGTGGGAATTGCGGAAAGTTATGCCCTCACCTTTGCTGGCGGGCTTTCGGCTGGAGGAATGATTCCGGTTTTTGCTGTGTATTCCTCCTTTTTACAGCGGGGATATGATCAAATCGTTCATGATCTTTCGATTGAAAAACAGCATGTAGTCATTGGAGTAGACCGAGCCGGCGTTGTAGGCGATGATGGAGAGACCCATCAAGGACTGTTTGACATTAGTTTTTTATCCTCTATCCCGCATATGGAGATATACGCGCCCTACAGTTATCGTGAGCTGGATGCCATGCTTCGCCATTGCATTGATGATTGCGACGGTCCCTGTGCGATTCGATATCCACGAGGGAAGGAACGAACAGTGGAGGGGTTTTCCTTTGAGCGGTACAGAGAATATGAGCTATTTCATGAGGAGGCCAAGGTGCTAGTGGTTACCTATGGCAGGACCTTTACAGAAGTATGGGAGGCCACCTCACAGATTCGTCCACAATGTCCCATTGCGGTGATGAAGCTCAATCGAATCTTTCCCTTGAGTGAAGAATGTATCGACATCATGGCAGGCTATGAAAAGATATTCTTTGTGGAGGAAACCATGAAGACTGGGTGCATTGGCGAACATGTGTCTGCGAGACTTCACAGTCGTGGAAGTACAGCAAGGGTCAGGATCCGTGCAGTTGAGGACTTTGTTCCACAGGCCAGCGTATCCCAGGCGTTGGCGGCTTTGGGGTTGGATGCAGCCTCTATTGAAAAATTTATATTACAGGGGTTATCAGATTGAACGAAAAAATAAGGCTGGATGTTTATCTTGTTGGACATGGGCTTGCCCAAAGCAGAGAGCGGGCCAAAAGCCTGATTATGGAAGGCAATGTCTATGTCAATGGTCAGAAATACGATAAAGCAGGAGAACTCGTGAAAGAAAGCGACGAGATCGAAGTCCGGGGAAGTGGGCTGCGTTATGTGAGCAGAGGCGGCCTAAAGCTCGAAAAAGCAATCAAGGCCTTTGATCTGTGTTTAGATGGCTCTATCTGCATGGACATTGGAGCCTCCACGGGAGGCTTTACTGACTGCATGCTGCAAAATGGGGCTGAAAAGGTATATGCTATTGATGTAGGTTACGGACAATTGGCCTGGAATCTGCGCAACGATTCCCGAGTTGTCAATCTGGAAAGGACCAATTTCCGACATGTGACACAGGATCAAATTACAGATTCTATTGACTTCTTTTCAGTGGATGTATCATTCATTTCCTTGACACTGATCCTTCCAGTTGCCCGACAATTTCTCAAAGATCAATGTAAAGCTGTATGCCTTGTCAAACCGCAATTTGAAGCGGGAAAGGGAAAAGTAGGGAAAAAGGGTGTAGTTCGTGATCCGGAGGTCCACCTGGAGGTGCTCCGGAATATTACCGCATTTTGTATAGAGCATGGCTGGAATGTGCTGCATCTGGATTATTCCCCTATCAAGGGACCAGAAGGGAATATCGAATATCTGCTCTGTCTTCAAAAGGCAGATGAAGGGGAGTATCTTGCAGAAACTACGCCAGAGAAAATTGTGGCAGCCTCACATAATCAACTGGTGTAATTCTGGAGAGAAAGGAATATTTCATGCGCATTTTTATCATACCGAATCTGGAAAAAGCACATACAACGGAGTTAACCAATCGAGCCGCCCATCAGCTTTTGCGCTTGGGAGCTCAGATTTTGATGGAAGAAAAGTTCCGGCCGCTTTTCCCCATTGCGGGCGTACGGTATGGCGACTTTGACGGGTCTTTGCGTGCTTGTGACATTATCCTGGCCATCGGCGGGGATGGTACGATCCTTCACAGTGCGAAACATGGCATGCTTTTGGACAAGCTTACCTTGGGAATCAATGCCGGACGCCTGGGATTTCTTGCCCAGATTGAAGCGGATGAATTTGATAAGCTAAAATTACTGGTCGACGGGAATTATCAGATTGAACAGCGGATGGTCCTGGAGGTTTCCGTCCAATCCAAGGAGGGTACACGAACTTTTTACGCGCTGAATGATGCGATCGTTTCCAACGGAACCCAGGCAAAGATGATTGACGTTGATGTCAAGTGTCAGGATAAACTTGTCAGCGGCTACCGTGCCGACGGATTGATCCTTGCCACGCCTACCGGTTCCACTGCCTATTCTCTTTCGGCGGGAGGACCTGTGGTAGATCCCAAACTCTCCTGCATCCTGTTAACTCCCATTTGTCCCCACTCTCTTTTTTCTCGATCCATTACCTTCGCTGATGACAAGGTGCTTTCTATCCACCAAAACCCATACGGCGGTACAAAAGTACGGCTATCCATTGATGGAGATACAGAAGTTTCTTTGGAACCAGATGACGTGGTCACCGTCAAAAAAGCAGCACGGGCAGCCAAATTCATCAGTTTTTCGGATAAGAATTTTTATGAAATCCTCAGCCAGAAAATTATGGGAAGAACAAGATAATCCCTTAAACTTGCCGATCTTGCTGCTGTGCAGAAAAGGAGGTTCTTATGAAAACCAGAAGACATGCTAAAATTCTGGAACTGATTTCAGAAAAGGCTATTGATACCCAGGAGGAACTGCTCCGTTGTCTGAAGCAGATGGGGTTTGATGTCACACAGGCCACAGTTTCTCGGGATATCAAAGAGCTGCGCCTGGTAAAAACATTAGGCAATGATGGAAAATATAGATACACAACTTCATCTCATGACAAGGCTTCCGATATGTCCTTCAAGTTTCACTCTATCTTTACCGAATCGGTCAACCGGGTAGATTATGCCCAGAATTTGATTGTGGTCAAATGCTATACTGGCATGGCCAATGCTGCCTGTGCTGCGCTGGATGCTATGTATTGGAACGGCATTGTGGGAACTATTTCCGGTGATGACACCTTTCTGGTTGTCATGCGGGACGAGGCTTGTGCTGTAGAGCTTGCGGGAGAGCTGAAAAAATTGATTGCCAGGTGAGGCCGTTATGTTAAAGGAACTTTTTATCAAAAATATCGCTGTCATCAAGCAAACAGATATTTGTTTTTCAGAAGGACTTAATGTTTTTACCGGAGAAACCGGGGCAGGAAAGTCCATTATCATTGACTCCATCAATGCAGTATTGGGTCAGCGTGTTTCCCGGGATCTTGTTCGTACGGGGGAGACGCGTGCCCAGATTACGGCGGTGTTTTCCGGCCTTTCCACTACGACGCTGGAGCTATTGGATCAGATGGGATACGAAGCTGATGAGGGAGAATTGATGATTTCCCGGGAAATCTCGGTGGATGGAAAGGGAACTTGCAGATTATGTGGCCGTCCCATTGGTGTTACCATGCTTCGGGAAATCGGCAATACGCTGATCAATATCCATGGGCAGCATGACAGTCAGTACCTTCTCAATAAAGAGAAACATATTGACTTTCTGGACAGCTTTGCTCAATTGGATACACTTTATGACCGCTATCGAGACTGCTTTTCTCAACTGATTGCAATGAGACGGGAACTAAACAGCCTGAACGTTGACGAAGCGGAAAAAGCCCGGCAGATCGATCTTTTGGAATACCAGATCAATGAGATTGAACAGGCGGAGCTAGTTCCAGGAGAAGAGGAAGAGCTGGCCGACCGACGCAACATGATACGCAATGCAGAAAAAATCTGTCTGTCCTTAGACGAAGCTCATGAGCAGATTGCCGGTGGAGAAGAAAGAACAGGAGCGCTGGAGCTTATCCAAAATGCAGCGGCGGAGCTGGAAGAAGCGGCGCGCTATGTAGAAACTTTGATCCCTATTTCCTCTAAATTGACGGAAATGGGATATGAGCTGGAAGACTCTCTTATGGGAATCAATGATACCCGCCTTGGTATGGAATATGATCCAGGCGAGTTGGAAGAGATTGAGGCCCGACTAGATCTGATCTATCGTCTCAAGCGGAAATATGGCGGAGATATTGAAGAAATTCTACAAAATCTCTCTTTATATAAAAAGCAACTGGAGAAGATCACCCTTTCAGATGAAAAGAAAGAATCTCTGAATCAATCCTACAAGGAGATGCTTCTTCAGGCGAAGAATTTAGCCGATCAGCTTTCCAAAGAGCGGAAAGCTGCGGCACGGCGTTTTGAAAAGCAGGTTGAGGGGGAACTTAGCTTCCTGGACATGCCGTCAGTCAAATTCACCATCTCCATTCTACCCTGCAAATTGGGAGCAAAGGGGCTGGATGATGTGGAGTTTATGATCTCCACCAACCCAGGAGAGCCTCCTAAGCCCATTGCGAAGATTGCGTCGGGGGGAGAGCTTTCCCGCATTATGCTGAGCATTAAAAATGTGATTTCTGACAAGGATGATGTGCCCACTCTTATATTTGATGAGGTGGATACAGGAGTCAGCGGTAGCGCAGCGGAAAAGATCGGGCGGAAGCTGCGGCAGGTGTCTAAAGGACGGCAGGTGATCTGCGTTACCCACTTGGCCCAGATCGCTGCCTTGTGCGATCACCATCTTTTGATCCAGAAGCAGGTAAAGGACGATCATACCTTTACCCAGGTCACCGAGCTCGATCATCCGGGACGTGTACGGGAGATTGCCCGGATTATGAGCGGTGTGGATGTTTCAGAGCTATCCTTGCAGAATGCGGAAGAAATGCTTCGACGCGCAAAAAGTGACGAGGGGTGTTGACAAACGCTTCGAGTTTCTCTATAATGTGTTCATCGGCTTTGATGGGAACAAGTAGCCCGTGTCTGTTTTGCAAAGAGAGCCCCTGGTTTGGTGAGAAGGGGAGAAAAGGAGCGGCGTGAATACATCCCTGAGCTACCGGCTGAAATGGTGAAGTAGGCTTTGCGTCGGGTACGCCCGTTACAGCGTTAGGGTATATTTGTACCCGATGAGGCCCTTTTTCGTGAGGAAGGGGTAAACAGAGGTGGTACCACGTTTGATAACGTCCTCTATACGGTGATTGCCGTATAGAGGTTTTTTTATGCCCGAGAGAAAAAAGAAAAAAGGAGTAGAACGATGACAGTATTTGAGGAATTAAAACGCCGCGGGCTCATTGCTCAGATGACAAATGAGGAAAAAATTAAAGAAAAACTGGACAATGAGAAGGTAACCTTTTACATTGGTTTCGATGCGACTGCAGACAGCCTCCATGTCGGCCACTTTTTGCAGCTGATGGTCATGGCACATCTGCAGAAGGCGGGGCATCAGCCTATTGCTCTTTTAGGGACTGGAACCACCATGGTAGGTGATCCGACCGGTAAAAGCGATATGAGAAAGATGCTGACCAAGGAAGAAATCAATCATAATGCAGAATGCTTCCAGCGGCAGATGTCCCGGTTTATAGACTTCTCCGAAGGAAAGGCAAAGATGCTGCGAAATGGCGACTGGTTGCTCAAACTCAACTACATTGACTTTCTCAGAGACGTTGGAGTCCACTTTTCTGTCAACCGGATGCTGACAGCGGAGTGCTTTAAGACCCGCCTGGAAAGAGGCCTCAGCTTCCTGGAATTTAACTACATGCTGATGCAGAGTTATGACTTCCTCCGCTTATTTGAGGACGAAAACTGCACGATGGAGTTGGGCGGCGACGATCAGTGGTCGAATATCATCAATGGTGTGGATCTGGTACGCCGGGTCAAAGGGGAGGAGGTCTATGGAATGACCTTCACCCTCCTCACCACCAAAGAAGGCAAAAAGATGGGTAAGACGGAAAAGGGCGCCGTCTGGCTTGATGCAGAGAAAACTTCCCCTTATGACTTTTTCCAGTATTGGAGAAATGTAGACGACGGGGATGTGATTAACTGCCTTAAGCTAATCACCTTTGTTCCCATTGAAGAGATTGAGGCCATGGAGCATTGGGAAGGAAGTCAGCTCAACAAGGCGAAAGAGATTTTGGCCTATGAGGTGACCAAGCTCGTTCATGGAAAAGAAGAAGCGGACAAAGCTCTGGCTGCTGCCAAGGCCCTATTCTCGGCGGGAAGCGATGACGCCAACATGCCGACCACCGTTGTCACAGCCGATGACTTTACCGATGGAAAGATCAGTATTACCGATCTGCTGGTCAAATGCGGACTTGTAAAATCCAAAGGAGAAGGCAGACGCCTCATCACCCAGGGCGGAATTTCTATCGGGGAAGAGAAGGTCAGCGATCCTATGATGACCATCGACGCTTCTACTATTCAAAATGGAAAGTTCATTTTGAAAAAAGGTAAAAAGGTGTTCCACAAGGTAACATTTTAAGTGAAAAGGAACCGAAAGCTTAGCTTTCGGTCCCTTTTATGGAAAGAAAAAGCCGCCAATTAAGGCGGCTTTTCTCTTTTATTCTTTTACCTGAAATTCCTCTTCCAAAGCAATCAGGGCATCATGATAATTGGCTTCGGTAAAAAGAAAAGAGATATCAATTTCCGAGGTGGTAATGACAAGGATCTCGGTGTCGGCTTTCGCCACCGCAGCAATTGCCGCCGCGGCGACACCATACTGCTCTCTCATTTCTTCGCCGAACAGGGAAATCTTACAGTTTCCACTGCTGACCATAGGCTTGATAGAAGGATAATCCTCTCTGATCTTGGTGATGATGGAAAGAGCAGAGGCAAGATCTTTATCCTCTACAGTGAAAGACAGATTGACGAATTCGCCTTGAGGCGGCGTCTGGGAAATCATATCGATATTGATGTGCCCCGCTGAAAAAGCCGTAAAAATGTGCGCAATAAAGTCCAACTTAGCAGGCGCTTTGTTAAAGGTAATCAGCGCGATATCGTGGACAGCAGTAATTTGTTGCACTCCATTCATGAGAACATCCTCCTTCATTGATGGCAAGGCAATCGCTTACCACCTTAAATTTACACCATATCTTTCATGTTATAAAGTCCGGGTGCTTTGCCACACATAAAGACGGCCGCATTTACCGCTCCGGAAGCGAACACCTCTTTGGACATAGCAGTATGGGAAATGGTGAGTATTTCATCCCGACCAGCAAACATGATGTCGTGTTCTCCCACAATCGTTCCGCCGCGAATAGCATGAATGCCAATTTCGTTTTTGTCGCGTTTTTTCCGTTGGCTGTGGCGGTCGTAAACATATTGCGGCTTCTCACTCAGCACACCGGAGACCGCGTCAGCAATCATCAGCGCAGTCCCGCTGGGAGCATCGATCTTTTGATTATGATGCTTTTCAATGATTTCGATATCGAAAGACCCGCCCAAAACAGACGCGGCTTTTTTAGCAAGCTCTACCATGAGATTAATGCCCAAAGACATATTGGCGGAGAAGAATACCGGAAGACGCTGAGCCGCGGCATGGATTTCTTCAAGTTGAGCTTTGCTGTATCCAGTGGTGGCGAGGACGATGGGGATTTTCTTTTCCTCTGCGTAATCCAGCAGAGCGGTAAGCAGGGAGGGATGGGAAAAATCGATAATTACGTCTCCACCGCCGGTATATTCTGATGGCTTGGCATAAACAGGATAATCGTATTGCCGCTGGGTATTGAGATCAAATCCTGCGACAATGGTACAGTCATCCCGTCCCATGACAATATCTGAGATAACATGCCCCATTTTCCCATTACAACCGGAAAGAATAATCTGTTTCATTTTTAACTTCCCCTTATATTTCAGCCTTTTTCTATTTTACCAGGCCGAATTTTTCCATTTCACCGCGCAGACGGGCCTTATTGGCGTCGTTTAGGCCGACCAAAGGCAAGCGGCAGGGACCTGCTGCGTATCCCATGAGGGAGACGGCCTCTTTGACGGGAATGGGGTTTACATCGCAGAACAGAGCCTGAATGAGGCCACAAAGCTTGGTTTGTAGCGCGGCACTTTCCGCTACCTTGCCGTCGAAGAAGAGCTGGCAAATATCATGGGCTTCCTTGGGCATGACATTAGAAAGAACAGAGATAACGCCCTTCCCGCCCAGGGAGAGGATGGGAACGATTTGGTCATCATTTCCAGAATAAATATCCAGGTCTTCCCCGCAGAGATATCTGGTTTCCAGTATGGCGGAAAGATTGCCATTCGCCTCTTTGGTAGCTACAATGTTGGGATGCTTTGACAGCTCTTTATAGGTAGCCGGTGTAATGTTGCAGCCCGTTCTGCTGGGAACGTTGTAGAGAATCACCGGAAGATCGGTGGTATCAGCCAAAGTCATAAAATGCTTCACAAGGCCGGCTTGAGAGGTCTTGTTATAATAAGGAGTGACATGAAGCAGGGCATCGGCTCCTGCATCTTTTGCCTGTTTGCTCATCCACTGAGCATAGGAAGTGTGGTTGCTTCCGGCACCCGCAATGACAGGGACCCTGCCCGCTGTCTTTTTCACTGCAAAGCGGATAGCTTCCACATGTTCCTCGTCAGTCATGGTCGAGGATTCTCCGGTGGTACCGCAGATGATAATGGCGTCGGTGCCGTTGTCGATCTGAAAATCAATGAGCTGGCCCAGCAGTTCATAGTTAATGGAATCATCTTCGTTCATTGGGGTAATGATGGCGACACCAGCACCGGTGAAAATTGTCTTTTTCATTGTAATTTCCTCCATTCTAACGCATACTGAAAGCGGTTCTTATTACTTCATATGTATCATTTTACTAGTCAAAATATCCCTTTGCAGCCAACAGCTCGGCCAAGAGTACAGCTCCCCCAGCGGCACCTCGGAGGGTATTGTGGGAGATACAGACAAATTTATAGTCGTACTGGGTATCTTCCCGCAAACGGCCAATAGAAACCGCCATGCCATTTTCCAGATTACGTTCGGACCTAGTCTGAGGGCGATCTGCTTCCTCGAAATAATGGAGAAACTGTTTGGGAGCGCTGGGAAGGTTAAGAGCCTGAGGAGTTCCGGAATAAGTGGCCCACTTTTCTTTGATTTGTTCGATGGAAGGCTTCTTATCGAAACTCATGAAACATGCGGCCAGATGCCCATCAGAAACGGGAACCCGGATACACTGAGCCGTAATGGAAGGGGAAGAAACGGGAACAATCTTTCCGTCTTCCACTTTGCCCCAAATTTTCAGAGGCTCCTGTTCGCTTTTTTCCTCTTCGCCGCCGATATAGGGGATGACATTGTCTACCATCTCCGGCCAGGTGGCAAAGGTCTTACCGGCACCGGAAATTGCTTGATAAGTGCAAACCAATGCTTTATTTAAACCAAATTCCATGAGAGGATGAAGAGCTGGAACGTAGCTTTGAAGCGAACAATTGGATTTGACCGCCACAAAGCCTTTTTTAGTTCCTAAGCGCTTTCTTTGGGCGGGGATGACCTCCAGGTGAGCATCGTTGATCTCCGGAATAACCATAGGAACATCGGGGGTAAAGCGATGGGCAGAGTTATTGGATACCACAGGGCACTCCGCTTTGGCATAAGCCTCCTCCAGTGCGCGGATTTCATCCTTTTTCATGTCCACAGCACAGAAAACAAAGTCAACCAATGCGGCAACCTCTTCTACATGAGAAGCATCCAATACTACCATTTTTTTTGCCACTTCTGGCATAGGGGCAGCCATGGCCCAACGGTTACCAACAGCCTCTTCGTATGTTTTGCCCGCGGAACGGGGAGAAGCAGCCAGAGCGGTAAGTTTAAACCAGGGGTGATCTGCCAACAATGTGATAAATCTTTGGCCAACCATGCCGGTCGCTCCGACAACTGCAACACGATATTGCTTCATTTTGTTCTTGACTCCTTCCAGTCTATCAAAATAATATCAGGGGAATACTTGGGGATATGAAAAAAACCGGTTGAAAACCGGCTTTTAATACAATATAATAGAGACATTGACGCTCTTTTCCCTGATGGAGAAAAAACGATAGCTCTTCATCATATTGCATGATGACAGTCACCAGCCTGTTCGACTAAGCAACCAGGTCAGACAGCTGCCGACACTGTCCGCCTTCGGCAACTTTACCTTTCTGTAATCGCTCAAGCGACCTTGGCAGTCTCGCTCTTACATACTTTTTAAAGATGCACCTCTATCCCTGGGCATATTCTTTTTATCTATATTACCATCTGCACAAATTGATGTCAAACTATTTGTGTTCATTTTCATAATTTTGTTGAAAGAGGATAAATCAAATGAAAAAATCGGATTTCTTTTTTGATCTTCCGCCTGAACTAATCGCACAGACCCCCATAGAGCCAAGGGACCATTCCCGCCTTCTCCATTTGGATCGTTTTTCGGGGGAGCTTTCCCACCATCATTTTTATGACCTGCCTGACCTTTTGAAGGCCGGGGACGTGTTGATTGTCAACGATTCCCGAGTGCTGCCCGCCCGTCTTTATGGTGATAGGGAGGATACTGGCGCTCATATCGAAGTTGTCTTGCTGGAACAGAAGCAGATAGATTTGTGGGAAGTGCTGGTGCGCCCTGGGAAAAAGGCCAAACCTGGACATATGCTCGTCTTCGGAGACGGTATCCTGCGAGGAGAAATCGTAGATGTACTAGAAGGTGGCAACCGTTTAATCCGCTTCACCCATGAGGGGAATTTTTACGATGTTATTGACCACATCGGACAGATGCCGCTGCCCCCTTATATAAAGGAAAAGCTCCAAGATAAGGAACGTTATCAGACAGTCTATTCCAAGGAGGTCGGTTCAGCGGCAGCGCCTACAGCAGGGCTTCATTTTACAAAGGACCTCATGAAGGCACTGACAGAGCGGGGAATTAAGATTGGATATGTAACACTTCATGTGGGTCTTGGTACCTTCCGTCCGGTAAAGGTGGAGAATATTGAAGAACATAAAATGCATTCGGAACGCTACTATATGCCCGAGGCCACAGCTCGTCTAATCCGGGAGGCAAAAGAAGCAGGAAACAGAGTCATTGCCGTGGGGACAACTAGCTGCCGCACCTTAGAATCGGTGGCACAAAAATACGGCGATTTTAAAGAATGCTCAGGCTCTACCGATATATTTATATATCCAGGCTATACTTTTCAGGCAATCGACGGGCTAATCACTAATTTCCATCTACCGGAAAGCACCTTGATTATGCTGGTTTCCGCTTTTGCCGGTTACGATCATGTGATGAAGGCGTATGAAGAAGCGGTGAGAGAAAAATACAGATTTTTTAGCTTTGGGGACGCAATGCTCATTATATAATCGGCGTTTATGGATGTGAAAAAGGGGAACTTCTGTTGTAATAGAAGTTCCCCTTTTTAGATAATCTGTGTAGTGGCGGACTGTTACCGTTCCGATTTTATATTTGCCTTGCGGTATTCTGTGGGAAGTATTCCTACGGTTTCTTTAAAAGCTTTGGTGAATTTTCCCTGAGTTTCATAACCTACCTTTTCAGAGATTACGGCAATACTGTCATTGGTGGTTTGCAGCAATTTCATTGCCTGCCGAATCCTGAATTCCTTCATATAGGTAGCAATGGGATAACCATAAACAGCCTTAAAGGCAGATTTAAGCGAAGAGGTATTGATGAGATATTTCTTAGATATTTCTTCTATAGTAAAACGATGTTCTAAATGTTCCACAAGAAAGTCATGAATTTCTTTCATTAATTCTGTCTGTTGCGAAGCATATGGGATTACCTCTTTTCCTTCTGAGGGCTCCCACTGGCTTAAATATAAAAGGAGCTCCTGCGCCTTTAGTTTATAATATGGGAGGAGAAGGGTAGGGGAAAGCTCATAAAGAACATCAAAGATACCCTCAATGATGTTACTAGAGGGAATAGCAACCGGCGTACCTTTTTCACAGAATTTTTGGTGGAGTCTTTGAATATCGATATTTGCTTCCCTGACAATTTGCGGACAGTCATTCTGTAACACTTTGAGATCCAGAGAAAAGGAGAGACCCTCATAGTATCCAAGGGGAAGGGACATTTCAGAATCTGCGCAGCAATCCATGGTACGCAGGCATAAATCTCCCGCGCCCAGATAGACGGAAATATGATTGCGCATATTCCAACCGATGCGTCCTTTTCTACAGTGGCTGACCTCAAGGATGGAATGGATAGCTTTATGGTGAAATTGTACCTTGTCCGCCAAATATTGATGGAAAGAAACTTGAATTCCAGGATAAACCCCAAAACACAGGATCCTACCCTTGCCAGTGGTGTGAGTCTGTAATTCTCCCTCCAAAGGCTCCTGGAATTTTTCTAGACTGTTGCCTTCTTTCATTGCAAAGGAGCCCTCTGCTATATCCTTTAGCGCGTCAGCAATGGCGAGGTAATCATCTTCTCTCATGCTTCACCGCCTTGGGAATTTGACGAATGTGATGTTGATGGACAGGAGATCTCCACCATTTTTTCGATCATTTGATGGAGTAGCTGTACTTGTTTTGTATCGGCAGCCTTATAATATACTTCTTTTCCATCCCTCCGACTGACAATTAACCCGCTGTTTTTCAGCTGCCGCAAATGATGGGAAACCGCAGGACTGTTCATGTCAACAAGGGAGGATAGATTGATAACACACTCTTCACAGTGACACAGTAACCAAAAAATTCGGATACGGCTTCCATCACAGAGCTGTTTAAAAATATCAGCAACAATTTGAAAATCCTCTGTTTTAGGCATATGATCTAAATTCTGCTCAATTAGTTGTCCGTGATCGTGCGGCAATGAACACTGTTGCATTGAGAGATCCTCCTTTTACTTGAAATAGATAAAACGTAGCTCTTTTAGTTTTCAATTTCTTATTGTCTTATTTTGTTCCGTTGTCTGCTGAGCTTTATACTCTTCTCCCCAGTTCCACATAGCGTCAAGAACAGGCTTAAGGCTATAGCCTAGTTCTGTTAATGTGTATTCTACTCGGGGAGGAACCTCAGCATAGACCTTTCGGATGAGCAGGCCACTTTCCTCCATCTGCCGCAGCTGTGCAGTGAGAACTTTTTGACTCACATGGCCGATAGACTTTTTCAGCTCTCCAAACCGCTTGGTCCCCGGCATCAAATCCCGCAAAATGAGAACTTTCCATTTGTCGCTGATCAGTGTTAATGTAGTTTCTACTGGGCAGGATGGAAGCTCTTTTTTTATCGCTGTTTCAACCATTTTGTCCACTCCTTTTCTAATAGTATATTTTAGTAACTATATTTCAAAATAAGACTTATGGAATAAATTGTCCCTACAGATTTATTATAATATTAACGCCCTAAGAATACAAGCCCTGAAAAGGTTGACTTTTGTTAGTGGGCTACAAACAGCATATGAATCACTATCTTTGGCTGGAAAGGAAAGTCTACAGGACAGTAACCAATTGGCCCAAATGGAAACACTTTTAATCCAATTAGAAGGACATCTCGTTACGGCATTGACAGATAGATACATAGCGTCTATTATATAGATAAACGATTAAGCAATCTTTTAATATTTATGAAGAGCACTGGAAAGGGGTTTTACAGATGAAAAAGACATACAAAATTGAGGTAGACTGTGCCAATTGTGCCAATAAAATGGAAGATGCTGCACGACGTACTCACGGTGTGAAAAATGCGGTGGTAAACTTTATGACCCTAAAGATGAATGTGGAATTTGATGAGGGCCAGGATCCTAAGGCCGTAATGCAGGAAGTACGCAAAAACTGCAAAAGGGTAGAGGACGACTGTGAAATCTATCTTTAATAGGAAATAGAAAAGAAACATATAGGAGGAGAGAATATGAGCAAAAAGCAAAAAAAGATGCTGGTACGTATTATTACAGCGGCAGTTATTCTGATTGCCCTGTACTTTATTCCGGTGACAGGTATTCTGCGATTTGCCCTATATTTGATTCCTTATTTTATTATCGGGTATGATATCCTGTTAAAAGCCGCAAAGGGCATAAAAAATCGTCAAATCTTTGATGAGAATTTCTTGATGGCTATTGCGACCATTGGTGCCATTGCTTTAGCTGTTTACGATCAAAGCGGTGACTATACCGAGGCCATCGCCGTCATGCTTTTTTATCAAGTGGGGGAATGGTTTCAAAGTTATGCGGTGGGCAAGAGCCGGCGTAATATCAGTGATTTGATGGACATCCGACCAGACTATGCCAACATTGAACGTGACGGAAAACTGGAAAAGGTAGACCCGGACGAGGTGGAAATTGGCAGTGTCATTGTGGTGCAGCCGGGAGAGAAGGTTCCTATTGACGGCGTCGTAATGGAAGGACTCTCCAGTCTAAATACCAGTGCTCTGACAGGTGAAAGTCTGCCCCGGGATGTGAAAGATGGAGACAAAGTCATCAGCGGCTGTATCAACATGACAGGCGTGTTGAAAATTAGAACCACCAAAGAATTTGGAGAGTCCACAGTTTCCAAGATTCTAGACCTGGTTGAAAACGCCAGTTCTCGAAAGTCAAAATCAGAGGATTTTATCTCTAAATTTGCTCGGATATACACCCCTGCGGTTTGTATTGCGGCATTGGCGCTGGCCATTCTGCCCCCCTTAGTTCGCATGATTGTATTGGGGCTTACAGCACAGTGGCATGTGTGGATCTATCGCGCACTGACCTTCCTGGTTATCAGCTGCCCATGCGCCCTTGTGATTAGCATACCATTGAGCTTTTTTGCCGGTATTGGTGGAGCTAGTAAGGCCGGAGTGTTGGTCAAAGGCTCTAATTATCTGGAAACCCTTTCCCAGACCAAAATTGTAGTATTCGATAAGACGGGCACCTTGACCCAGGGTGTATTTGAGGTCAACGGCATTCACCACAATGAGCTTGAAAATGAAAAGCTAGTTGAGTATGCCGCCTTGGCTGAGAGCGCATCATCCCATCCCATCAGTAAAAGCCTGCAAAGAGCCTACGGAAAGCCCCTGGATCGGTCGCGGGTTACCGATATTCAGGAGATCAGCGGTAATGGGGTCATCGCCAAGGTGGATGGGGTAGAGGTTGCCGCTGGCAATGACAAATTGATGAATCGGCTGGGGATTTCCTATATTCCCTGCCACTCTGTGGGTACCATTATTCATATGGCGATCCGCGGACAGTATGCCGGCCATATCGTCATTTCTGATGTTATCAAGCCCCGTGCGCAGGAGGCGATTCACGCTCTCAAGGAAGCGGGGGTGAAAAAGACCGTTATGCTCACCGGTGATACTCGCAAGGTAGCAGACCAGGTGGCCAAAACCCTGGGACTGGATGAGGTATACAGCGAATTGCTTCCCGCTGGGAAGGTAGAAAAGGTGGAGACGCTGCTAAAACAAAAGCCAGAAAAGGAAAAACTGGCCTTTGTGGGAGATGGCATCAACGATGCACCGGTTTTGCGCCGGGCGGATATCGGCATCGCTATGGGTGCCATGGGGTCTGACGCGGCCATTGAGGCTGCAGATGTAGTCTTGATGGATGACGATCCCATGAAAATTTCCAAAGCGATCCGGATTTCTCGTAAATGTTTGCGGATCGTTTATCAAAATATAGTGTTTGCCATCGGCATTAAACTGATCTGCCTGGCATTGGGAGCGTTTGGCATTGCCAATATGTGGGTTGCTATCTTTGCGGATGTTGGCGTCATGATTTTGGCCGTCCTCAACGCAATCAGGGCCTTGTTTGTAAAGAATTTATAGTCGGTAAATATAAGGCCAGAATCAATAAAAATAGATCATAAAGGAAAAGCCATCGGATATCCGATGGCTTTTCCTTTATGATAAGGCATTAGACTATATTGAAAAGAGAACTTCAGATTGTCGGAGATGATCTCTTTGCTCTCGAAATGTGGTATAATACAGTAGAATCTATGGTCAGATGGGAGAAGTTCCGATGGAAATTATTGTGTGTCTGGATGACAGAAACGGCATGCTTTTCAATCACCGAAGGCAGAGCCGAGATCGTAGAGTCATAGAGGACATCCTGGAGGATAGCAAAGGCAGAAGGCTTTTGATCAGCAGTTTTTCTACTGTGCTTTTTGAGGGAAAGCTGCAGGACGTCATTGTAGATGACCGTCTTCTTTTCTGTGCGGGAGACAATGACCTCTGCTTTATCGAGAATATACCTTTACATCCCTTTGAAGGGAAGATAGGGACACTGGTAGTTTACAGGTGGAACCGTGTATATCCGGCAGATGTTTCATTCGATATTGATCTGAATCATGGATGGAAGATAAAAGATACAAAAGAGTTTTCTGGATATTCACATGAAAAGATAACAAAGGAGATTTATACACGATGAAGAAAAGCATGCTTTCTCTTGTCTCTGTTTTGCTTGTGTTTGTCATCCTCTTCAGTGGATGTGGTCTGGATAGCCCTACGGGAATAGAAGAAAGTTCCCTGCCAACATCCATTGTTTCGCTGGATGAGATTCCAGATTTCAGCGGCTCGCCTTATGTAGAAGTCAACGGAAACCAGCCCTCCTTTTCCGAAGAGGAGAGAACTACGGAGGCGTTTGAGTCATATAGCGAATTAGATACACTGGGAAGGTGCGGGGTCGCTTACGCCTGCGTTGGGCAGGAACTGATGCCCACGGAAGATAGGGAGAGCATCAGCCAGATAAAGCCATCGGGCTGGCAAAGTGTTGAATACGATTTTGTGGATGGGAAGTACCTCTATAACCGCTGCCATCTGATCGGTTTTCAGCTGACAGCAGAAAACGCCAATGAAAAGAATCTGATTACCGGCACACGCTATATGAACGTAGAGGGGATGCTGCCGTTCGAAAATATGGTGGCGGACTACATCAAAGAGACGGGAAATCACGTGATGTACCGAGTGACGCCTGTTTTTGAAGGGGACGACCTAGTAGCAAAGGGAGTTGAAATGGAAGCACTTTCGGTGGAAGATGAGGGAGATGGCGTCTGTTTTCACGTTTATGTCTATAACAATCAGCCCGGCGTAACCATTGATTATCAAACAGGGGAGAGTTGGGCTGGTGATGCAGCGCCCACTACTTCTTCGGAGAATTCAGAAGAGCAATCCTCCGCGGTAGAACAGACCTATATCCTCAATGTCAGTTCCCATAAATTCCATCGGATGGATTGTCCTTCGGTAGAAACGATGAAGGAGAAAAACAAAGAGACATTTACCGGAACCAGAGATGAGCTGATTGCCCAGGGCTATGAACCGTGCCAAAACTGCCAGCCATAAGGACTGGATGTTGATAAAACGCCACATCACAAAAAATTTTCTAAAAAGAGAGTATTTTAATCTAGTTTTAATTTTTCAGGGCTATACTTCAGATACAGTCAAAAATAAATTTGAGAAAGACAGAAAGAAGGTAGCGACTATGAAATTGGATTTTTTGAAAAAGTTAAATACAAAGGTGGTCACCATTGTTGCAGTAATAGTGGTACTTGTAGTGGGATGCGGAACGGCGCTTGCCATTGGACTATCCCATCAAGCGCGGTCTGCCGCTGAAATTACAGAACAAGAAGCCAAGGCCATTGTTTTTTCTGATGCAGGAATCGCGGAATCCGATGTCTTGTCCCTTAAAATCAGCAAAGACAAAGAAAACGGCGCAGATATTTATGACATCGATTTTACAACCAAAGATCGAAGCTATGACTATGATGTGCTGAGAAACTCGGGAGAAATCATCAATTCTTCTTATGAGGTCCTTTCTGCCTCCAATACAGATGATACTCAGAACGGAAGCGGCTCTTCTCAATCTGCTTCATCGAATGTGGGAGCTGAATCCGCAGGCTCAACTTCTTCGCAGACAAATGGGGAGACTAACAGTAGCGCAGGTACCGCCTCCGCAATCACCCAAGATCAGGCAAAGACCATTGCTTTAGAGGATGCTGGTGTTCAGGAATCCGACGCACAGTTTATCCGTGTGCAGGAAGACTATGACGATGGTCGGGCCGTCTATGAAATAGAATTTTATGCCAATGGTACAGAATACGATTATGAGATCGCCAAAGATAGTGGGGCAATTGTAAAATGCGATTATGATATTGAAAATTATACTCCCCAGAGTGGCGCTGGAAGCAACGGGTCGATCATTTCCCTGGAGCAGGCACAGGAACTAGCGTTGTCAAGGGTCAGCGGTGCTACGGCAAGCAATATCCGCATTCATTTGGACCATGATGACGGACGGCAGATCTATGAAGGGGAAATTTACTATAACTGGATAGAATACGAGTTTGAGATTGATGCTTCTACTGGAAACTTCATCGAGTGGAGTGTTGATTATAAAGATTAGTGGTTCTGTCGTGTAATACCAGAAAAACCATCCGCAGCAAGCTATCAATAGCTTGCTGCGGATGGGCAATTTCCAAGGTAGATATGCTGTGCCAGAACAGGAAAGTGGGGAAGAATGATGCGAATTTTGGTTGCAGAAGATGAACGCGACCTCAACAGCCTGCTTAAGAAGAGGTTGAAAGAGGCTGATTACAGCGTTGATTCCTGCTTTGATGGGGAGGAGGTATTTGACTATCTTATGGGAGCGGAATATGACGCTCTGATTTTAGACATCATGATGCCAAAGATGGATGGGATTACAGTCCTCCGCCAGCTGCGAGCGCAGCACAATGCCGTCCCTGTGCTTCTTCTGACCGCAAAAGATAGCATTGAAGACCGTGTTACTGGTCTGGATGCGGGGGCAGACGACTATCTGGTCAAACCGTTTGCCTTTGAGGAGTTGTTGGCGCGGCTCCGTGTCCTTTTGCGCAAACCCATGACAGAGAAAGCTACGATTCTAAAGGTCGGAGATTTATCCCTGCATCTGGATACTCGACAGGTTTTCCGCGGAGAGAAGGAAATCCAGCTTTCCTCCAAGGAATATTCACTGCTGCGCTATATGATGCAGAATGCCGGTATTGTCCTGAGCCGAGATAAACTGGAGCAGCATGTGTGGGACTATGATTTTTCAGGTGGCTCTAATGTGATTGATGTATATATTCGGTATCTGCGGAAGAAAATTGACGAGGGACATGAACAAAAACTAATCCATACGGTCAGGGGCCATGGATATGTATTGAGAGATGAAAAGCCATGAGAAAGATGTCGCTGAAAACAAGGCTTGTGCTGCTGCATACCGGACTGATGATTTTGGTAATGTGTATTATGTTCAGCTTGCTTTTCTCCATCAGTTCCAATGAGATTCTGTCCAATGTCCAGAATACCCTGGAAGAGCGGGTATCCAAATCCATGGAGGATATCGAGTATGAGAATGGCCGCTTGGAATTTGACTCCGATCTGATGGAATTGGACAGCGGCGTTTATCTGTCTGTCTATGAGGAGGGAAGCACCGAGCTGCTGTATGGCAAGATACCCTATGGCTTTTCCTATGACCTGCCCTTTGAAAATGGCAGGATTCGGACGATATCTTCTGGCGCTACGGACTATTATGTCCTGGATATGACCTTTCCTATAGAAAACTATCATCCATTAGTGGTGAGAGGAATTGTTTCCATCACCGATGCCGAACGGGATTTCCGGTATACAGTTTACCTGGCGCTCATTTTATTTCCAGTGCTGATTTTGTTAACCGCAGTGTGTGGTTATCTTTTAAGCCGGCGGGCATTGCTTCCGGTTTCCCAAATCACCAAAACGGTGCAAAAAATCCAAAAAGAGCGGGATCTTTCCAAGAGAATCCGTTTGGGCTCGGGGAGTGATGAGATCTATACCATGGCAAAAACGTTTGACGAGCTGTTAGATACCATAGAGGCAGGGGTTAAACGGGAAAAGCAGTTTACCAGCGATGTTGCCCATGAGCTGAGGACTCCAATCAGTGTTGTTTTAATGCAGTGTGAAGAACTGCTCAATGGCGGCCATCTGGATGAAGAGAGATATAAAGAGGTGGAAGTGATCTACCGAAAGGTGAAGTCCATGTCTGATATGATTTCTCAGCTATTGCTGCTTTCCCGGGCGGACCAGGGCAGAGAAAAGTTGAATTTGGAAGCGCTTGACTTCAGTGAACTTTGCGAAATGGCTGCCGATGAATGGAAAGACATCGCCGCAGAAGCAGAAATATCCCTGGAAGCAGACATCGAAAAAGGACTTTATCTCATGGCAGATCAGACGCTGATGATACGGCTATGGAGCAATCTACTACAAAACGCCATTTGTTATGGGAAGAAAGGCGGACATATTTGGATTTCGCTGCAAAAAGCGGGAGAAAATATAAAAATGAGTGTCAAAGATGACGGAATAGGAATTCCTTCTGATGCATTGCCCCATATTTGGGAACGATTTTATCAGGTGGATCCGTCCAGAAATTCGGCAAGCAGCGGATTGGGGCTTTCTATGGTCAAGTGGATTGTAGAAGCCCATCATGGCCAAATTTCTGTGGAAAGCGAACTTGGCCAGGGTACAGAATTTATCTGTGTTTTTCCTGCCCTGCCACAGGGTAATTCCCGATAATATTAGAATCGGGTAAAGAAATTGAAATAGCACAATAAGAAAATGCGAACGGCGCCGCGGATTTTTCCGCGGCGCCGTTTATGCCACTTAAAAGTTGCTCGTTATTTGATTTGGTACATGTTACTGCAAGTGATAGAAAATTACAACAAATTAGTCGAGAATCCTGCCGTCGGTGGAGATAGTAACAACCTGCCAGGGAATCATTTTTTCGCTGGCTTTCAGAGCGCTTTTTACAGCAGTTTCGATGCCGCCGCAGCAGGGAACTTCCATGCGTACCACGGTGACGCTTTTAATGTCGTTATTCGCAATGATCTGAGTAAGTTTTTCAGCGTAGTCGCCTTCATCCAGCTTCGGACAGCCAATGAGCGTGATCTTGTTTCTGATAAAGTCCTGGTGGAAATTCCCGTACGCATAGGCAGTGCAATCCGCGGCAACAAGCAGATTGGCATTGTGAAAATAGGGCGCATTAACGGGAACCAATTTGATCTGTACCGGCCACTGGGATAACTGACTTGTTACAGGAGCAGCGACACCTACATTCCGAGGAGACTCTTGATGATGGATGGTCTTAGACTGTGTGCCGGGACAGCCGCAGGGAAGGGTGGGATTGGCCATCCGTTGCTTATTCGCCTGAACGGCGGCCTCGTTATAGGCAGGAGCCTCCCTTTCCTCAAAGGAGATGGCGTGGGTGGGGCAGGCAGGAAGGCAATCTCCTAATCCATCACAGTAATCTTCGCGCATGAGTTTTGCCTTGCCGTCCACCATAGCAATAGCACCCTCATGGCATGCTGCAGCGCATGCACCGCAGCCATTGCATTTTTCTTCATCGATTTTTATAATTTTTCTCAACATATTCTGTTTCCTCCATGTTTCTGGACTTTCTGATTGGATTATACTAAAATAGGAGAATAAAATATGTTGGAAATCCAACGAAATGAGGAGAAAAATGAAAAAATATCTGGAAATTCTACAGAGATGTTCTTTATTTGAGAATATTGATCCGAATAGGCTTCTTGTGATGCTTCAAAATCTGGGGGTAAAAAGACAGCAATTTGCAAAAGGTCAGCAGGTATTCTTTGAAGGAGATCCCGCCAAAGAAATTGGCATTGTCCTCTCGGGGCAGGTGCAGGTGGTCAAGGAGGACTATTACGGCAACCGAAATCTGGTTGCTCAGATTGAACCTTCCCAGTTATTTGGTGAGGCATTTGCCTGCGCAGGGGTAGAGGCGCTGCCGGTGAGCGTAGTTGCGGTATGTGAAAGTGAAATTATGCTGATTCGCTGCGAGCAGATTATTGCGCCACAGGAAGCCGACGAATTTCATAATCAGCTGGTACACAATCTTCTCTATGTAGTTGCCTCAAAAAACCTGATTTTAAGTCGGAAAATTGAATTGATTTCCAAGCGCACCACCAAGGAAAAGTTGATGGCATATCTGCTTTCTGAGGCGAAACATAAAGGCACCGCCTCTTTCCGGATTCCATACAATCGCCAGGAACTTGCCGACTATTTGGGGGTAGAGCGAAGTGCCATGTCTGCAGAATTGAGTAAATTAAAAAAAGAGGGAAAGATTAATTTTCATAAAAATAATTTTGTTATATTATAGCCTTTTCAACTTTTCCTTTTAAATAACTTTGTTATAGAGAATTAATGAGCTATAAGTGTCGTAATAAAAGAAAATGGAGAAAAGCAAAAACCGCACGGTCAAGCTACAAACAGCTTAATCATGCGGTTTATTACTTGGTGCGAGCGATGGGACTTGAACCCACACGCCATAAGACACACGCCCCTCAAACGTGCCTGTCTGCCGATTCCAGCACGCTCGCATTCAGCAAGCAATATTATAGCATTTTCTGTAGGTGAAGTCAATCATTTTTTAGCAAATTTCAGCAAACAAAGGAGGCGGTACTTCCTGACTTGGAAGGTTTCACCACCAGTTTGGAAGAAATCCGTTCGGACAACTCGGCTACATGAGAAATAATACCAACCATCCGGCCATCCTGCTGAAGGCTCATTAAAGCGCCAATGGCGCTATCTAAAGATTGGCTGTCAAGGGTACCAAAGCCTTCGTCGATAAACATGGTTTCTATAACAATACCGCCAGAATGCATTTGGATGATATCCGCCAGTCCTAGAGCGAGAGCGAGAGATGCCTTGAATCTCTCGCCACCAGACAAGGTGTTGACATGACGGTGCTTACCGGTATAACTGTCCCAGATTTCCAGGTCTAAACCAGAGGCACGGTTATATTTTTCTTTTTCATCTCTGCGATGCAGCATAAATCGAGAATTTGTCATAGCGATGAGCCGGACATTGGCTGCTTTGATAATATCATCAAAGTAGGAAGCAAGGACGTATCGCTCAAAGTTGATATTTTTAGAGTTTCCACCGTTTGCTACCTTATAGAGATCCCCCAGCACACGATAGCGCTCATATAGAGTATCCATCTGTTTTGCTACGGACCGAAGAGATTCCAGTTGTTTGCGGTTACTCATGGTACGGGCATAGAGGGGTGTATACTGTTTCTCCAGTCGATCAACAGTGGAAGAGAGCTCATCCAGCGTCTGCTGCATGGCCTGAAGATCTACAGGACCTTTACCGGCAGTCTGTTCTTTGAGTGTATTTCGTTCAAAGGTTAATAGCTGCAACTGATTTTTAAAATTTTCTGCTGTTTTTTCCATGGTAGGGATCATGGCTTTCCTTGAAACATACTCATCAAAGGTGTCGCGGTCTTGAAGGATACTGTGCGAAATCTCATATTCGAATTTTTCTTTCATTTTGGCCATGGCCTGCTCAGCTTGAGAAAGCTGAAGGGTGAGAACGCGAATATTTCCATCCAGTTTGTCTTTTTGAGATTTACAATCTAGATATTCTGCCTGTATCTGGACAATATGATCGGTGAGCTTGGTCAGTTGGGATAAAATATCCTTTTTTTCTTTCTCGATTGTAAAAAGTGTACGGCCTTCTTCCAGCCCTTCCGAAAGTTGTTCTATGGACTGGGAAAGCCCTTGCACCAATGAAGCGGATTTAAGACGCCGCTCCTGTAAGGAAAGAATGGCGGCGTCGGCCTCTTCTTTTGAAGCGGTAGCTGGCGTATTTAAAAGCTCCTGGCGGCTCCGCCCAATTTTCTCCAGCATGGTAGCTGCTTCTTTTTCTATGAGTGTAAGCGCTTTATCCGTAGCGTTGCGCAGTGCCTGAAGTGGAGTGGAATCGGTAAGCAGAAGAGAGAAATCTAAGGGAGAATCAAGCTGGCTGTTGATGGAAGAGAGAATGGACTGACCTTTTAGCTGCATTTGATGTAATTTTTGGGTCAGTTGGTCTTGTTGTTCCCACAGCTTGTCAACTTGGCCTTGGGTAATCAGAGGGCCATCCGCCTGGGCTTTGTTAGGATGCTCCAGGGAACCACAGACAGGGCAGGGAGCGTTTTCCTTGAGCTGCTGCGCAAGAAGGATGGCTTGTCCATTAAGGAATTGGTGATAGGACTGCAGGTATGCCTCATAAGCTTTTAATTGTTTTTCCTTACAGCAGCGGCATTGTGCTAATGCTGTCTTTAAGGAATCTACATCAGCCAAAAGACGTTTTTTAGCTTCTATCTTTTCATAGAGAACATGGTAAGCGCTAACGGAGCCGAGAAGAGAGAGATTGCTGTCCAATTTGCGGAGAATATCACGTCCAGAGGCAAGTTTTGTCTTGCTTTCTTCTAACTGCCGCAGCTTTTTGCAGCTTTCTTCCAGTGAGATCTGCAGACGGGAAAGCCTTTCTTTTTCCTTGGTAAGAGCCGGCATAGAATCAAACATTTTTTGGGCCGCCGTCAATCTGGGCATCAGGCCAGTCAGTGTATGTTGGCTCTTATGGAGAGATTCAGAGGTTCCACGGATCTGATTCTCTTTTTCCTGGATCAGGGTCAAAGAGGTAGAAAGCTCCGACGCTGCTTTGATTTTAGTTAGCTCCTTTTGCAGGGCTTCAATGGACGGACGTTCCTTTTCCAGCTCTGCAAGCTGGTTCTCAACTTCCTTAAGCCGATGCAAAGCTTCGTTGTGCTTTCTCGCCGTATCAGGGTGGATGGATTGCTGCTCTTTCCGGAGGGCCTCCATCTCCCGCTGTAGTGTTTTACAGCGGGAGGAGTCAGCTTGGATGGACTCCTTGAGATAGACGGTAATCTGGGGCAGATCGGGATAGGGCGCAAGGATCAGCTGCTGCAAAACAGGATCATCTGTTTCGATTTGTCCCAAGGAGAGCTGTATTCTCGTTTTATATTCAGATAGATTGCTTTCCAGCTCAGAACACATCTGTCCCAGACGGCGAGTAACCTGGTCATAGAGTTTGGTGTCAAAAATGCGGCGAAAGATGTCCTGTTTTTTTGAGCTCTCTGCCTCAAGAAGCTCCTGAAATTCTCCTTGAGGGAGCATCACGATCTGTCGAAACTGCTTATAATCTAAGCCTAAGATTTCCTGAATCTTTGCGTTGACGCTGTCTACACCGGAGATGATGGTACCGTCATCCAGAGTGAGAACTGCTTTGGCAGGAAAAACCTTGAGGCTTTTCTTGTCCCTGCCCAGCCGCAGCTGTTTTGGATAACGCTCAATGAAATAATTTTTTTCACGGACAGAAAATTGAAGCTTGACAAAGCAAAGGGTGGTGTCGTCTGCGTGCTGGCTTTTGAAATTCTCACTTTCCCGGCTGGCGGAGCTGGCCTTTCCATATAAAGCAAAGGCGATCGCGTCAAAAATACTAGTCTTACCAGCGCCGGTTGGACCTGTAATCAAGAAAAGCCGGGTATTGCCTAGTACACGGAAGTCCAAGGTAGTCTCTCCAGCATAAGGCCCAAAAGCATTCATGGTGAGCACAATTGGCTTCACTGTTCGTCACCACCTTCCTCGTTTCTACGCACCTGTTCAAAAACATCGTTCATAATTTGAAACTGTTCTTCATTGAGGGTTTCGCCTTTGACTGCTTCGTAGAATTCTGCGAAAAGATCTTCCATGCCTTTTTTCGCGATATGGGAGGAAGAAGCAGGATGCAGCAAAATTTCTTCATCTTGTTTGACCATGCGAATGCCCAGTACATTGGGATAGATTACCCTGAGTTTGCTCATAGCATCTAGGACAAAGCCGTCGTCGAGAAGATTAACAAACACATAATCCTCCAGATTTTGTTCTGAGAGCATGGTTCGATCGGTCAACTCCGACAGGTAGCCGGTGAGAACCCGTAGATCCCGCAAGGGCGTCAGAGGTATTTTTTTAAAATCCACTTGACCTTTGGGACCCATTTCTACCATAGTGACGGATTTGTTATGTTCCGCTTCACTGATAGAATATTTTAGAGGAGATCCAGAATACCGCATCCATTCTGTACCTACCTTCTGTGGCGCATGAAGATGTCCGAGGGCAACATAATCAAAACAGTCAAAAACAGAGGCATCCACAATGTCGGTCCCGCCTACGCTTACTTCACTTTCGCTGAAGATTAGCTTATCTGGCTCACTTTGTCCTTCTGAGGAAAATTTGCCAAAGAAGCTGTGTCCCACGAGAATATTACGCTGGGAGGCGTCGATTCGATCTACGTTGAGCCGCATGAACTGTGCATAACCGCTGCTTAAGGTCTCTGGCGTTTCTAATTGTGGAAAAGCCGATAGTTCGCTTCTAATGGTGGGAAGATCCACATAAGGAACCAACCAGAAGTGGATTTCTCCATAGGCGTCGGATAGGGTGACCTGTCGTAGCTTGGGGGAAAAGATAGACTCCATATAAAGCCCCTGAGCTTCATAAAGCCGGCTGGCAAAGGCAAGACGTTTGCCTCCGTCATGATTTCCGGAAATGGCGATGACTGGCAGATGAAGCTGCATGGTGAGTTTGCTGAGAAAGTCATCCAAAAGAACCACAGCCTCACTGGGAGGGATGGAACGATCATAAAGATCGCCGGCAATAACGACGCAGTCAGCTTTTTCCTGAAGGGCAATGTCGCAGATTTGATCTAGGATATAGGCTTGATCCTCCAAGAGGCTAAAATCGTTCAGGTTTTTTCCAATGTGCAGGTCTGAGGTATGCAAAATCCGCAATGCAGAGCTCCTTTCTGTCCGATGGCCTTTTCTTTTTATTGTATCCTGTTTCGCCTTTTGGTGCAAGGAGGTACGGCAGCGCAGAAGCAGACATATTTAGCATCTAAAAAGAATAAAATGGGACTGGCAGTAAAAACAGCGATGGGCGCCGGCCATTTTCCGCGCAGATGGCTGACGGAGAGAAACTTTATTGGGAGCGCGGAGAAAAGGACGGAGAGCGATGAGAAAGAAAATGGAAAGGACTGGGGAACAACCATTGACAGAGGGATTAACCCAGGTACAGGCACAGAAACGTCTAGAAGAATTCGGTGAAAATGTGCTGACGGGAGGCAAGAAAATTAAGGCATCCCATATTTTTGCCGCCCAATTCAAGGACGTCATGGTGATGATTTTGCTGGTGAGTACTATCTTATCCGTGTTGATGGGGGAAGTGACTGAAGCCATTACCATCATCGTGATTGTGCTTCTCAATGCACTTTTAGGCTTTTTTCAGGAGTTTCGCACCGAAAAAACATTGGATAAGCTAAAAAATATGGCGGCACCTCAGGCCACAGTGATACGGGATGGGATTCCAGTTATCATTCCCGCATCCCAAATTGTCAGGGATGATGTGATCCTTCTAAAAGCAGGGGATCGGGTTCCCGCCGATGGAATATTATTGGATGCCAATTCACTCTTTAGTGATGAATCTCTGCTCAGCGGGGAATCGGTAGAGGTGGAAAAGCTTCCCTCCACAGATTTGACCCAACCGCCCCAGCTGCATCGGAGTGATATGGTTTATATGGGTACGGTAATCACAAAGGGCCGTGGCCGCGCCTTGGTGGTATCCACCGGAATGCAAAGCGAGATGGGGCATATTGCCGGCATGCTCAGTGAAATTGAGCCAGAGCCTACCCCTTTACAGAAAAAATTGGGGGTGCTGGGAAAATATATCGCCATTGGTTGTCTTGTCATCTGCACCGTCGTAGCGATTACCGGTATCTTACGGGGAGAACCAATTTTTGATATGATCGTCACCGGAATTTCTTTAGCGGTTGCTGCAGTTCCGGAGGGTCTGCCTGCGATTGTGACCATTGCCTTAGCGCTTTCCGTCTCCCGTATGCTCAAACGAAATGCCCTAGTGCGCAAGCTCCACGCTGTGGAGACATTGGGGTGTGCCGATGTTATCTGTTCGGATAAAACCGGAACCCTGACGGAAAACAAGATGACGGCTACCCATATCTACACCATGGAGGGAATGGTCGAGGTTACAGGCAGCGGATATGAGAAGGGTGGAGAATTTCTACTGGGAGGAAAGAGAATCAGTATCAATGCGATAGCAGATGCCAGAATACTGCTTGATATTGCCGTCTGCTGTAATAACGCTGCCATTTATACCGATGATCCTAGAGAACCCCGCAATAGGACCTTTAATCCCTCCCGTGACGTTTGGCAAACGGCGGGGGAGGCTACTGAAACAGCCCTGCTTGTCATGGCGGCCAAAGCAGGTGTTTATAGGGAGGATAGCGAAAGAGAATACCGAAGAACTGATGAAATTCCTTTTGACTCCATCCGCAAATGTATGTCTGTCATAACGGAAAAAAACAACGGAGATATTTTTCTTATGTGTAAAGGGGCCCCTGATGTTGTGCTGGAAAAGTGCGGATTTCTATCAATCCATGGCCAGGTTAGACCTATGACTTCTGCCATGAAACAGGAAATTCTCCGTCAAAATGAGGAGATGGGGAAGCAGGCTCTTCGGGTTCTTGGCTTTGCCTACAAAAAATGCAAGGCCGCTGACCGGTCAGAGTCAAATCTTGTTTTTTGTGGCCTGGTGGGAATGATTGATCCTCCCAGGCAGGAGGCCTATGACGCGGTACTTCGTTGCCGTCAGGCCGGCATACGGCCGGTGATGATTACGGGAGACCATGTCATCACCGCTTCCGCCATTGCCCGGAAGCTTAAAATCCTGACCGGGGATGGTATTGCCATGACCGGTGCGGAGATCGACGCCATGGATGACAAAACTTTTGAGCAGATGGTGGATAGGATCAGCGTTTTTGCAAGGGTTACACCGGGGCATAAGCTTCGGATTGTACGAGCACTGAAGAAAAATGGTCACGTAGTCGCAATGACTGGGGATGGGGTTAACGATGCCCCTGCGATTAAGGAAGCAGATATCGGTGTCTCTATGGGCTTAGGTGGTACCGATGTAACCAAGGAAGCTTCCTCTATCATCTTAATGGATGACAATTTTGCAACTTTGGTGGCGGCGGTAGAGCAGGGCAGGATTATTTATGATAACATCCGCAAATTCATTCGTTATCTGCTCTCCAGCAATATCGGCGAGGTTCTCACCATGTTTGTGGGGATGCTCATGGGAATGCCGGTGGTATTATTGCCCATTCAGATACTGCTGATTAACTTGGTAACCGATGGTTTGCCCGCCATTGCCTTGGGGTTGGAGGGCGCTCAGGAAGACGTGATGCGTCGAAAACCACGTAGTTCCAAAGACGGTATCTTTTCTGGAGGACTTTTGGGACTTATTCTTTTCCGTGGATGTCTGATCGCCCTGGCCACCCTGGGATGTTTTGTAACCTTTATCAATATGACTGGAAATTTGGCCATTGCAAGAACGGGAGCTTTTCTGACCTTGGTGTTGGCGCAGCTCATCCATGTTTTTGAGTGCAAAAGTGAGAAAAAGAGCCTGTTTAGAATCAATATCTTTGACAACTGGAAGCTGATAGCAGCGGTTTGCATCTCCGTTTCTGTGGTCATATTTTCTGTTTATCATCCATGGGGACAGTTTATTTTCCAAACAATCCCATTAACGTGGATGCAAATAGCGGTTGTGCTTGTTTTTTGTGTAGCCGGTCCACTTATTTCCAGCATCGTCTATAGCTTTAGCTTTCGTAAAAAAGATGAGGTGACAGTGCCTGTGGAGGTACCAAGATAAAGAAATAAGAAAACCGGCTTTTCGCCGGTTTTCTTATTTCTTATCTATTTAGAATTTTTTCTAAATAGCTATTGACTTTTCATATTGAAATGCTATTATCTATTTAGAAAAAATTCTAAATACTGATGGGAGGGGGTCATCATTGAGTTTTGGAGATACATTTAAAGCCTTGTCTGACCCAGTGCGGCGGGACATCCTGACATTGCTTTCACGGGGAGGGAAAATGTCAGCGGGGGAAATTGGCTCCCACTTTGAAATGACAGGTGCCACGATCTCCTATCATTTGTCTCGGCTCAAAAAGGCAGGACTTGTTTTGGAAAGCAAATACAAAAATTATATCTATTATGAAATTAACACGTCGATATTTGAGGAAGTCATGCTCTGGCTTGCTCAATTGAAAGGGGATATTCCTGATGAAAAAGAAGGTCGATAGGCAGTTTGTTCTTTCACTGCTTCTTTGCTTGCTGCCGTTGGTATTGGGATTGATCTTTTATAAGGAGCTGCCAGATCAGGTTGCCATCCACTTTGATTTTAACGGCGAACCGAATGGGTTTGCCTCCAAAGATTTTGCCTTATTTCTACTACCGGTTATCTTAATTTTTATTCATCTGTTTGTTTGGTTTCAATTGGCCAACGATCCCAAAAAGAAAAATTATTCCTCTGTCATGCGAGGTATTAGCCACTGGCTTGTACCGATCCTTTCTGTACTGGTACAAACAGCGATTATAACCTTTGGGTTAGGAATCACTTTCCCCATTTTCTTCTTCCTTTCTCTTGCAATGGGTATACTCTTTATGGTTATTGGCAACTACTTGCCCAAATGCAAACAGAACTATACCATGGGAATAAAACTTCCTTGGACATTGCACGATGAGGACAACTGGAATAGAACCCACCGCCTAGCCGGTTGGACATGGATGGCAGGAGGCATCTTGATGATCCTAAATGCTTTTCTAAATTGGGAGTGGATATTGTGGGGAAGTCTGGCACTGATGGTATTGATCCCGTTTATTTATTCTTATCTTCTATATAGAAAAAAGAAAGCAAACCAATTATCAGAATAAGCATTGTTTTTTCGCAAGAAAAGCGCCATGGAAATTTCCATGGCGCTTTCTATTATTAATGTTTATTTGCGGTCAGCTAATTTAATATAAGGCTTATGTTCGGCTACATTCCGATAGGCAGGACGTATAATCTTTCCAGCATTGATTAACTCTTCAATGCGATGGGCGCTCCAGCCAGCGATTCGGGCAATCGCAAAGATAGGAGTATACAGTTCCAGGGGAAGGTTGAGCATGCTGTAGACAAAGCCGCTGTAAAAGTCGATATTTGCACTGACACCCTTGTAAATTCTGCGCTCTTCAGCAATGATTTGGGGAGCAAGACGTTCCACCAGGGAATAAAGGGCGAATTCTTCGGTGAGGCCCTTCTCTTCTGACAGGCTTTTGACGAATTTCTTGAAGATGTTGGCACGGGGATCGGAGAGGGAATAGACGGCGTGCCCCATACCATAGATGAGTCCGGCCTTATCAAATGCCTCTTTATGGAGCAATGCACGCAGATAATTCCCCACTTCTTCTTCATCGTGCCAATCTTTGACTGTCTTTTTCATATCTTCAAACATCTGGACTACCTTGATATTGGCACCGCCATGCTTAGGCCCTTTCAAGGAACCGATCGCCGCCGCAATGGTGGAATAGGTATCTGTACCAGAGGAAGAAACAACATGGGTAGTAAAAGTGGAATTGTTGCCGCCGCCATGTTCCGCATGGAGCACCAAGGCCACATCCAGAATACGTGCTTCCAGCTCGGTATATTTACTGTCAGGACGTAAAACATAGAGGATGTTTTCTGCTACCGAAAGGTCAGGTTGAGGAATGTGGATGTAAAGGCTTTTTCCGTCATGATAATGGCTGTATGCTTGATAGCCATAGACCGACAATAGGGGAAATAGAGCGATTAACTGTAGACATTGCCGCATGACATTAGGAATGCTGGTGTCATTAGCTTTGGTGTCGTATGCATAGAGTGTTAGAACGCTGCGAGCCAAAGTGTTCATCATGTCGGAGCTAGGTGCTTTTAGGATAATATCCCGGACAAAACCTGTAGGCAAAGTCCGATAGTTAGAGAGAATCTTGCAGAAACCATCCAATTGATCCTTATTGGGTAGCTCCCCAAACAGAAGAAGATAGGTGGCTTCCTCAAAGCCGAAACGTTTTTCCTGGACAAAACCAGCGACAATTTCATCAATATCCACACCGCGATAGTACAGCTTACCTTCACAAGGAACCTTTTCGCCATCAACGATTTTTGTGGATTTGACTTCTGAAATTTCGGTTAGTCCGGTCAAAACACCATTACCATTGAGATCACGTAAACCCCGGTTGACCTTATACTTGGTGTAAAGCTCAGGGGGGATGTAACTGTTTTTTAAACAGAGATCCGTCAAAGCCTGTACTTCTGGAGTGATCTCTGAGAACCTGTTTCCATTAGAATTCAACATAGTCATAGCCTCTTTTCCATAAAATTTCTTATCAAATATGGGCGTCCTACATCCCCTTTGATTTCCTGTGGCTTTCAAACGAAAATACTAATTTTTGGTTTATTATAGCATAAATTTTTTAAGAAATTATGTCTGTCGTTCATTTGCTATGTAAAAGTATGGGACCATTTCCCAGTGAAAAATGCAAAATTTTTGTTTATATTTACTAAAATTCATTTCAAGAATAAGGAGAATACGCCCTTTCTTTGCCGGAGTAAAGTCAAATGAGACATATTATGTTTAACAAGCACAAAATTTTTCGAGAAGATGAAAACGCGAACGCTATGAACAATAACGGGCAAAGTAAAAAAGAAAAACAGCCACCGAGAAGGCGGCTGTTTGAAGAATAAACATAGTTTAATTCAGTTTTCGAATGATGACCGAAGTATTTGAGTAGGTGCTATTTGCATCGTTGGACACTAAGGTAATAGTCGCAGGAATTGCACTCACCTGGATCAGTGCGTTACCGGAGAGGTGTGTGCTGTTTCCCGAGGCGGCCAAGGTGGCGGTGGCAAGGGTTCCGGGAATAAGGGAACCTTCTTGATTGAGCTGGATGCTCGCATTGACCGGTGGGGTAGCACTGGCCGAGGGGGTGGCATTGGTACTGTAACTCACTTGATAGGTGCCTGTGGCTCCAAGAGTAAAGTTACTTGCGCCAGTAGAATGGGATACAGCGGAGCCTAAACTTACCTGGTTAGTATCAAGGGTCAAAGCGGCACCTGCAGCTGGAGTTTGAGGACTAACATTAGTTGCGTTTACTAAATCAGCGGGAGCACTGGTGCCAGTAGGTCCGGTAGCGCCAGTAGGTCCGGTAGCGCCAATAGGTCCGGTAACGCCGGTAGGCCCGGTGGGGCCAGTAGGCCCGGTAGCACCGGCGTTTCCTCTGGGAATGACAAAATCAAGAATATGATTGTTACCTACAACAGTATCAGTGACCGATGCAGCAGAACCGGGTTCTCCTGTTGTCGTATTACGCACTGTAATGGTGGCAGCGACACCTGAAGGCCCAGTAGGTCCGGTAGAACCAGTAGTACCAGTTACGCCGGTGGGGCCTGTAGCGCCAGTAGGACCAGTTGGTCCAGTAGGCCCGGTAGCACCAGTGGCGCCAGCTGCGCCAACTGGTCCTTGAGGCCCAATGGGCCCCTGAGGACCTTCGGCACCCGGCCAACCCTGGAGGCCGGTGGGACCCATAGGACCTTGAGGACCTCTGGAGCCTGTGACTCCTCTAGGGCCAGTTGGACCAGTCGGACCTACGGGACCTCTAGGCCCACAAGGTCCAATAGGCCCCCGAGGCCCCATTGGGCCAGTTGGCCCAACAAAGCAGCCCAATCCACTAGGACGGCAATTATTGCAATTCATGGAATCTCATCCTTTGTTTGGCAAATTTATGGGAAGATTCCCACAACCCAATATATGTAAAGGGAAAAGCTGTTGCCACAGGACATAGCTGTGGTTATTTGAAAAGAAGGGGAACATAGGGAGAAATATATATGGAAAGGAGCGAATAATGCTGAAAATGAACGCTGGCTACTTGTGGGAAATGGGGATTTGTACTATAATAAAATATACTGTGGCAGATGGATTTCTGCATGTGCCAGAAAACGTTGGGGGTTATGTATATAATGGAAAGAGTAGAGATAAAAAGCCTGTTTGAAAAAGCGGAAACATATGGACAGGAAACAATTACGGTCTGCGGATGGGTAAAAACCATGCGCAATTCCAAAGCACTGGGATTCATTGAGCTCAGTGATGGCAGCTCCTTTCAGAATCTACAGGTCGTTTTTGGAGAAGGCAGGGTTAAAAACTTTAAAGAAATTGAAAAAATTAACGTTGGCACGGCACTAATTGTTACCGGTGAAGTCATTTTGACACCGGGCGCTAAACAGCCTTTGGAAATTCACGCGGATACAATTGAAATTGAGGGGGCCTCTTCGCCAGATTATCCGTTGCAGAAAAAGCGCCATTCTCTTGAATATCTGCGGACCATTGCTCATCTGCGTCCGAGAACGAATACCTTTGCGGCGGCTTTTAGAGTGCGGTCGGTCGCAGCTTATGCCATCCATAAGTTTTTTAATGAGCGGGGTTTTGTTTATGTCCATACCCCCATTATTACCGGCAGCGACTGTGAAGGAGCCGGAGAGATGTTCCGGGTTACTACCTTAGATATGGAAAATCTTCCTCACACAGATGAGGGAGCGGTAGACTTTAAAAAGGACTTTTTTGGAAAACCTACCAGCTTGACTGTTTCCGGTCAGCTGGAAGCGGAATGCATGGCGATGGCTTTTTCCAAGGTGTATACCTTTGGCCCTACCTTCCGCGCGGAGAATTCCAATACTGCCCGGCACGCGGCGGAATTCTGGATGATCGAACCGGAAATTGCCTTTGCCGATCTGGCCGACGATATGGCACTGGCCAGTGATATGATTAAATTTGTCCTGCGTTATGTGTTAGAACAATGCCCCCAGGAGATGCAGTTTTTTAATAATTTCTACGACAAGGGGCTTTTAGAGCGGCTGGACAACATTATCACTTCGGATTTTGCCCATGTGACCTATACAGAGGCAATCGAACTGCTGGAAAAGGTCAAAGATCAATTTGAATATCCTGTTTCCTGGGGTTGCGACCTTCAGACGGAGCATGAAAGATATCTCACGGAACAGGTGTTTAAAAAGCCTGTATTTGTCACCGATTATCCCAAAGAGATCAAGGCGTTTTATATGCGGATGAACGACGACAATAAGACGGTGGCCGCGGTAGATCTGTTGGTTCCCGGGATTGGTGAGATTATTGGAGGAAGCCAGCGCGAGGAGAGACTGGACAAGCTGACAGCCCGTATGGCAGAACTGGGACTGAAAGAAGAAGATTACAATTGGTATCTAGATCTGCGTCGTTTTGGTGGAACCAAGCATGCTGGATTTGGTCTGGGCTTTGAGAGACTTATTATGTATATTACGGGCATCAGCAATATCCGCGATGTGCTGCCCTTCCCCAGAACTGTAGGTACAGCTGAATTTTGATGAAAAAACTTTTAGAAAAAACCATTGCACAGCACGGAAAAGACGGGCTGTGCATTGCTTTTTCCGGGGGCGTGGACAGTGGACTCTTGCTGGGAATCGCGGCCCAGCTGCCCATTAAAGTCCATGCTGTCACCTTTGCCACCCAGCTTCACCCTGCCGTGGATTTAGAAGCTGCCCGTGCTATGGCCCATGAATTGGGAGTAATCCATACGATCCTCCCCATCGATGAACTGATGGACGAAGGGATTTTGATGAATCCTCCTGACCGGTGCTATCGGTGCAAGCGGCTTTTGTTTTCAAAGCTGCGTGAGTACGCTGAGGAACAGGGGCTTGGTTGCGTTATGGACGGTACCAATGCAGACGATTTGACAGAATATCGGCCGGGACTCCGGGCCTTGGCGGAGCTTAAAGTGGTGAGCCCTTTGGCAGAGCTTGGACTCCATAAATCGCAGGTTCGAGAGTTGGCACAGGCCATGGGAATGTCGATAGCGCAAAAACCTTCATCCCCCTGTCTTGCGACCCGGTTGCCCTATGGAACACAGATTACACCCCAGGCCCTTGCACAAATAGAACAGGGAGAGTCTTTTCTCAAAAGGAATGGTTTTCAAGTTTGCAGGCTGAGAGCGTATGGAGATACCGTACGGATTGAGATTCTACCGGATGATTTCCACAGAATGATGGAACTGCGGGAAGATGTGGCCCAATATATCAAAGGACTGGGATTTTCCTATGTAACATTGGATCTAGAAGGCTTCCGATCTGGCAGCATGGATGTACATATTAACAAGGAGAGGTGAAATACTTTGGAGATAAAGCAGCTGCTACAGCTTGTCAAAGAGGGAAAGATGAG
>NZ_CBDTOK010000108.1:0-6744 GCF_965361945.1 Zongyangia sp.
CTGCTTGCACAGCCCGCAATAAACGGACTTATAAAGCTCAAACTCTTTGATTTTCAGCTCTGGCTTACAGGGCCTGACATATCCAAACAAAACCGCACCGTCTCCCGCCCATCTCAATGATAACGCCTGCTCGACAGTACCCATTATTTTACACGAACAGACGGCGAAAAGCAATGAAAAAAGTGTAAACATAAGCTTTCCCGCTATGAGTGGTATAGAAAAAGGAAAAAACTACTATGAATGTGTTGAGACAAAAATAATGGATAGGGTACAAGAAAATAGATGTTTTCCTGGAAAATCTTTGACATAGGCAGAATTATCCTCTATAATTTTAATATTTCGACGCTACCTAAAGAATCACAGGAAGAGGGATGTCCATTGAGTCTTCTTACATTGTTTTTACTGGCGCTAGGGCTATCCATGGATGCGTTTGCGGTTTCCATCTCCAACGGCCTTTGTTACAAGAACCTGAAAGGCCCTATGGTGGTTTGGATGGCCCTTTCTTACGGGGTTTTTCAGGCACTGATGCCTCTGATCGGCTATGCTCTGGGTTCCACCTTCAGTGGCCTCATTGAATCGGTGGATCACTGGATTGCGTTTATTCTGCTGGGCTTTATTGGAGGTAAAATGGTGGTAGAGGCCATCGCTGAGCTGCGAAATCCCCAGGAGGACTCATGTCCCACGGGTAAGATACTGACGGTGAAAACTTTACTGCTGCAATCTATCGCCACCAGTATTGACGCCCTGGCAGTGGGAATCAGCCTAGCCCTCATGCGGGTCAATCTGATCCTGTCGGTCACCTTTATTGGAACGGTGACCTTTGTCTGCTGTCTGATCGGCGGCATCATCGGGAGAAAGCTGGGAGGCGCTCTCAAGCAGAAAGCAGAAATTTTCGGCGGGATTGTTCTGGTCCTCATCGGCGTTAAGATCCTCATCGAGCACCTCACCGGAATGTAGCAGGATTTTTATGCCCATTCCTTGGAACATCTCGATTTTTTAGATAATCTTACTGAAAAAGTGAAAAGTTTTTTTACGTCAAAGCAGGGAAGTTTCCCTGCTTTTTTGTTGACTTTTGCGAGTTAAAGCGATATACTGTCACAGGATGCTTTAATGGATAGACGCGTTAAAGCAATAGAGAGGAGCGGAAGAGGCCGCCGGGATAAAAGGAGAGAAAGGATATATGACAGTATGGATCATCTTGGCCATCTATGTGGTTTTGATGGCAGCAACCGGCTTTATCAGCTTTAAAAAAGCGGATACGCTGACCGGGTTTGTAGTAGGATCCCGAAGCGCGGGGCCATGGTTTTCGGCCTTTGGCTTTGGAACCACCTATTTTTCAGCGGTAATCTTTATCGGATATGCAGGCCGCTCTGGCTTCGACTATGGGCTGTTTGCCATCCTCATCGGTATTGGAAATGCGATCCTGGGCTCCTGGCTGGCCTGGAAGGTGCTGGCCAACCGGACCCGGGAGGTCACCCGGCGGCTCAAAATCAAGAGCATGCCCCAGTTCTTTGAAAAACGCTATTTTTCCCGGAATATGAAGCTTTACGCGGCCATCATTGTTTTTATCTTTATGACCCCCTACTCGGCCAGCGTCTATTCAGGGCTGAGCTATCTGTGCGAGAGTGTGCTCCATGTGCCCTATCAGATCGCCATGGCAGCCATTGCTGTAGTCTCGGGAATATATCTCGTGCTGGGCGGATATTTTGCCACACTGCTGGCTGATTTTATCCAGGGCATCATCATGCTGGTAGGCGTGGCGGCCATGCTCTTTTTTGTCAGTGAAAGCGAGCAGGTAGGCGGCTTTGCCAGCGGCGTAACGAAGGTCTGGGAAAGCATGTGCGCCCAGTCGGATGTGCTCTTTACCCCCCAGACGGCGCTTTCGGTGATCTGTCTGATCCTGCTGACCAGCGTGGGAAGCTGGGGGATGCCGCAGATGGTTCATAAGTTTTACGGCATCAAAAACGAGGACGGCGTCAAAAAGGGAACGGTGATTTCCACCTTGTTTGCCCTGATTATCGCGGGCGGCGCCTATTATATCGGTTCACTTTCCCGGATCTTTTTCACAGAGGTTCCGATCTTGGATGGAAAGGCCAACTATGACCTGATTGTTCCGCAAATCTTAACCCAGACTTTGCCGGTGATTCTTTTGGGGGTTGTATTGGTTTTGGTGGTTTCAGCTTCCGTATCCACCCTCTCCGGCATTACCCTGACCTCCTGCTCCACCATTTCTATGGATTTGGTGGCTGACCGGGTCTCAAAATTTGCTGAAGACAAGGCCAAAACCCTGACCTTAACCCGGGTTCTCTGTGCGGTCTTTATTCTTGTCTCTTATCTGATCGCCTCATTTAAGACGCCAATTTTAACATTGATGTCTTTTTCCTGGGGCACCATCTCCGGCGCGTTTTTAGCTCCATATATGTTGGGCCTTTATTGGAAGGGCATGAACCGGGCGGGCGCTTGGTGCGGTATGATCACCGGGCCGGTGGTCTCCTTAGGACTCGCGTTGCTCAGCGGCTTTAATTCCGCCCAGGCTACCATCTTCGGCGTTGCGGCTATGGCGGTTTCCTTCCTGGCCTGTTGGATCGGCAGTCTTGTGGCGGCAAAGATGGGCAAGGTACAGGATAACAGCCACTTTTACGACAAGGCATACTTTGTAAAATAATGGTTTTCCTTTTGTAATATGACAAGTGAAGAGAGCGGCAGATTGCCGCTCTCTCCTTGCGCGTTAGGGGAACAAATGTGATCTACAACCGGATTTTTGAAAAAATAGCGCAGATTCCATAGCTTTATTGGGATTTTTGCGGTATAATAAATTTTATGTTGATTGATACGGGGAGTGATATTCTGTGTTCTGGCAGAAGGACTTGGAAACCATGGACAGAGCCAGTATCGAAAAGATACAATTAGAACGGCTCCAAAGAATTGTAAAATATTGTTATGATAATGTGCCGTTTTATCATGAGCGGCTGGAAAAAGCGGGGGTTACCCCTGATAAAATCAAATGTCTTCAGGATGTGGAGAGGATTCCCTTTACCACCAAGGAAGATATTCGGGACAACTATCCCTTTGGGCTCTTTGCGGTTCCTATGAAAAAGGTGGTGCGGATTCACGCATCTTCTGGAACTACCGGCAAGCCCACCGTAGTAGGTTACACGAAAAACGATCTTGATATGTGGTCCGACCTAATGGCGCGGCTTATTGTAGCAGCTGGCGGAAGAGAGGATGATATCGCCCAGGTTGCTTTTGGCTACGGCCTGTTTACCGGCGCGTTGGGGCTGCATTATGGCCTGGAGCGTATTGGCGCCACCGTAGTGCCCACCTCTTCAGGAAACACCGAAAAAAATATTATGCTGATGCACGACTTTGGAACCACCACCCTCATCAGCACCCCCTCCTATGCCCTCTATATGGCAGAGGTGGCCCGGGATATGGGCTACAAAAAGGAGGACTTCAAGATGCGCCTGGGCCTGTTTGGGTCTGAGGGCTCCACAGTGGAGATGCGCAACGCCATCGAGGATGCCTGGGGTATCTTCGCCACCGATAACTACGGCATGAGCGAGCTGATGGGCCCTGGCGTTTCCGGCGAATGTGAGCGCCGAGAGGGGCTGCACATCAACGAGGACTACTTCCTGCCCGAGATCATCGATCCCCATACAGGGGAGACCAAGGCCAAGGGGGATACCGGTGAACTTGTTATCACCACCTTGGGAAAAGAGGCCTTCCCGCTGCTTCGTTACCGCACCAAGGATATCACTCGGATCAATTACGAGCCCTGTGAGTGCGGCAGGACTTTTGCCCGGATGGAAAAAGTCATGGGCCGCACCGATGATATGCTGAAAATCCGGGGTGTCAACGTGTTCCCCACCCAGATTGAAAGCGTAATTGTGGGTATGAAGGGAATCAGCCCCAACTATCAGATCGTGGTCACCCGGGAAGGCTTTATGGATAAGCTGGAAATCAACGTAGAGCTGGTGGATGAGACCCTGTTGGAGCGCTTTGCGGAGCTGGAGAACCTACAGCATACCATCAAGGAAAAGCTGCGCTCGGTGTTGGGACTAGATGCCAAGGTTAACCTGGTTCAGCCCAAGCAGCTGGAACGTTTTGCGGGTAAGGCAAAGCGTGTCATTGATCTGAGAAACCAACCGAAGGAGGAAAAATAAATTGAAACAGTTAATGCTGGGAAACGACGCAGTGGCCAGGGGACTTTATGAGTCCGGCTGTACCGTCGTCTCAAGTTATCCCGGTACGCCCAGTACCGAAATTACAGAAGCAGTTGCTACATATCCGGAGGTCTATGCCGAGTGGGCGCCCAATGAAAAGGTGGCCACAGAGGTCGCCATCGGCGCCTCTATCGGCGGCGCCAGATCCTTCTGCGCCATGAAGCATGTGGGCCTCAATGTGGCGGCGGACCCGTTGTTTACCTCTACCTATACAGGGGTCAACGGCGGGCTGATTATTGCGGTCGCCGATGACCCAGGCATGCATTCCTCCCAGAACGAACAGGATTCCCGCCATTACGCCATCGCGGCAAAACTCCCCATGGTGGAACCTGCCGACTCCCAGGAGTGCAAGGACTTTGTCAAGGCCGCCTATGAGATTTCTGAGAAATATGACACACCGGTGCTCTTCCGCCTTTCCACCCGCATTTCCCACTCCCAGAGTGCTGTGGAGCTTTTGGAGCGGGAAGAGGTGCCGCTCAAAGAATATAAAAAGGACCCGGCCAAATATGTCATGGCGCCGGCCAATGCCAAAAAACGCCATGTAGTGGTAGAAGAGCGGATGCAGGCGCTGAAAGAACTGGCTGAGACCACAGGACTCAACCGGGTTGAAGACGCGGACAGCGATATCGGCATCATCACCTCCGGTATTTCCTATCAGTACACCAAGGAAGCGGTAGGGGACAAAGCCGGCGTCTTAAAGCTTGGACTTGTCAACCCGCTGCCGGTGAAACTGATTGAGGAATTTGTGAAAAAATATAAAACCATCTATGTGGCGGAAGAGCTGGATCCCATCATCGAGACCCATGTCAAATGTCTGGGCATCTCCTGCCACGGCAAGGACGTGTTCCCTCTCATCGGGGAGCTTTCCCAGCGCATTGTGGCCAAGGTCCTGCTCGGGAAGGAAAATCCCTTCGATACCTTCGAAGAGGATGTGCCTATCCGCCCGCCGGTCATGTGTCCTGGCTGTCCTCACAGAGGGGTATTCTATGTGCTGCATAAACTGGGCGTCATGGTCAGCGGCGACATCGGCTGCTACACCCTAGGCGCTTCCGCGCCTCTCTTCGCGGTGGATTCCACCGTTTGCATGGGCGCTTCCATCTCCGGGCTTCACGGTTTTAACAAGGCCAGGGGCCTCGACAGCGCCAAAAATTCGGTGGCGGTCATCGGAGATTCCACCTTTATGCACTCCGGCATCACCGGACTGATCGACATCACCTACAATGAGGGCGTCTCCACCGTCATCGTTATGGATAACTCCATTACCGGCATGACCGGCCATCAGCAGAATCCCACCACCGGCAAGACCCTAAAGGGGGACATTGTGGAAAAGGTGAGCATTGAAAAGATCTGCGAGGCCGCCGGTGTTAAGAGAATCCGGGTGGTGGATCCCTTTGATATGAAGGAAACAGAGCGGGTCATTAAAGAGGAACTGGCCGCGGAGGAGCCGTCGGTCATCATCACCCGCCGTCCCTGCGCGCTGCTTAAATATGTCAAGCACGAAAAACCCTTGATTGTGGATAGAGATAAGTGCAAAAGCTGCAAGATGTGCCTGAAGATTGGATGTCCGGCCATCAGCATCCAGGACGGCAAAGCCTCCATCGACGAGACACTTTGTGTGGGATGCAATCTCTGCAAATCCCTGTGTCCCTTTGATGCGATCCAGAGCGGGGAGGAGAAATAACATGAGTGAAAGCAAAAGCATTATGATTGTCGGCGTCGGCGGGCAGGGCTCCCTGCTGGCCAGCCGGATTTTAGGCAATGTGCTGCTCAGCCAGGGCTATGACGTCAAGGTGTCGGAGGTCCATGGCATGAGCCAGCGGGGTGGCAGCGTAGTCACCTATGTCAAATATTCCGAGGGTAAGGTCTATTCTCCCATTGTAGAGTTGGGAGAGGCCGATGCCATCATCTCCTTTGAGGTGCTGGAAGCGGCCCGGTATGTTTCCTATCTCAAAAAAGGCGGCAAGATCATTGTCAGTGACCAGCAGATTGATCCCATGCCGGTGATCACCGGAGCGGCCCAGTATCCGGCGGACATTGTCAAGAAGATCAGAGATAAGGGCATCCATATCCTGGATCTGGATGCGCTCAGCCTGGCTAAGGAGGCCGGCAATGCCAAAGCGGCCAATGTGGTGCTGATGGGCGCGCTTTCCAACATCATGGACTTTGATGAGCAGGTTTGGCTGGATGCGGTTCGTGCCTGTGTACCTCAGAAATTCCTGGAGCTCAACCTCAAGGCTTTTGACCTGGGCAGAAAGGCCCACTTTGCGGAGTAGGCTGGCGGAAAATTACCGGAAAGCGGGTACAATATCCCGCCAGAGTATGGTATAATAAAGGTAAGAAAATACCTTGTGGGGAGGGATCTTTGTGGTTGTCAAACAGCTATCCGTGTTTATTGAGAATAAGTCGGGTCGGTTGGTGCAGATCACCGAAATCCTCGGCAAAAATCAGATAGATATCCGGGCGGTATCCATTGCGGATACCACTAGCTTCGGTATCCTGCGTTTGATCGTAGACGATCCGG
>NZ_CBDTOK010000109.1:0-5165 GCF_965361945.1 Zongyangia sp.
CCAGGAGACCTTGGGGCTTGACGACGTCATGGAGCCTACGCAGAACATGGAGGCCGGTATCTACATGCTGAGCCTGTTTGACTACGAGGATCCACATAAGCGGCTGATGGCGTACAATTGCGGGATAGGACGGGCCAAGGAGCTGTGGGAGGGTGGAATCACCCGGACAAGCTACAGCGAAGAAGTAATAGAGAGGATGAAGGGATATGGAAAAACAAAAGAGGTGGGAAAAATCAATGAACAGGATAAATCCAGCTTTACAATATGTGGAGAAAATAGAAGAAATAAGCGATATTAAAAAAGTTGCACAAATGCTTTCCAGTGGAGAGTGGATAGCAATCTGTGCAACAAAAAACGAGCCGATAACATTTGCGATGGGCAAGGTTACTACTTTAATGTCTGATAGTTAGATTTTGGCTTTACGATGTTACCGCGAGTTGATGACCATCCAAGAGAATAAAGGATACCGCCATTTTCACCGCCTTGGACAGAAGCAGTATTAAGAAGGATCCAGCCACAATCTAAATATTTTTGGGCGTCCTCGGAACCAACAATATCCATAACCGCGACTATATCAGAATACTTGATTTCCATATTTCCACCTCCTTTCTCACCAATAATCCTACATCTTTTAGGGAGAGGAAACAATGGGAAATTCAGAAAGGGAGGAAAATTTGATGCTTGAGATGATGTTCGCGCTGGGAGGAATGTTCTTCTTTGGAGCGCTGACAGGTTGGGTCGCGGATCACCTGCCGGAGAAGCTGGCTGAGTGGATGGAAATACATATCTTCCGGTGCAAAAAGAAAGCGCCCCGGGAAGCGGCAACTTCCCAAAGGCGCACAGGAAATATATCCAACACCATTGTAACGAAAAAAGGAGGAAAGGTCAATGGGAAATGAGCATGATCCTATGGGAGTGGTAACCTCAGACCGGCACTTAGAGCCGGATGACCCATTTCCATACACCTACAAAATATGCGCTATGTGCAAAGAAACCCTTGCGGAAGATGAGATGACACGGTTTCGGAATGGGGACTATGTGTGTAAAGACTGCCTGTATGACTATGTGGAGGACCATGGCGGGGAATATGTGAAGGAATACATAGAGAAGGACATAGAAACCATCTGGGACTACTACATGGAGTGGTGGTTTGAAAACCTTCCCAAGGATGAGCAGCTGGCTATTGTGCGGGAGGGATACCGGAAAAAGGAGCGGGAGAAACCTGTCATCTTTTGCCCAACCAGTAATCCCTTAGGGAAAGACCAGCAGGAATTTTGCAAAGAATCTGATGGGTTCTTTGAGTTTGCGAAGGAGAAACTGACATGAGCCAGGAATTTCCATTGGGGGTGGGCTACTACACAAGCTATCTAACCAATATCGTTGTCTCCTTTACGGAGGATCGTATTGCCTGCGGGTGGTGCAATAGGAAGCTGGAACAGGGAAGGAACGTCTATTGCAAGTTGACAGAAGAAAAAATAGCACACCCAGAACAAGGGATAGGGCTCAAATGTCCCTTACACAATTTTAGCGAATTAATTGAAGGAGGAAACAGCATATGTCTTTAGTGGCTAAGGCGGCAACAGGGGAAACGAGAGAACCGGTAACGGAGGGAGTGCATATCGCCATCTGTGTGGCGCTGATAGACGGCGGGGAACAGATCGTGGATTACAAAGACCAGCGCAAGCTCCAAGAGAAAATTATCATCACCTGGGAAATTCCCGACGATACCTATGAGTATGAGGGCGAAACGCACCCAAAACAGATCAGCCGCATATACACCAACTCCTTGGGGGAGCGGGCGACGCTCCGCCAGCATTTGGAGGCGTGGAGGGGGAGATCCTTCACCGATAAAGAGCTGGCTGGGTTTGACCTGCGCAATGTGCTGGGCAAAGCGTGCCAGATGCAGATTATCCACCAGGAGCGGAATAACCGTGTATACGCCAACATCAAGACGATCATGGCCGTCCCCAAGGGGATGAAGGTGCCGGAGCCAAGCAACGAGCTTGTAGCGTTTGACTTAGACGAAGAGAAGGCGCTTGATAAGCTGGAGACACTGCCCTCATGGGTGCAGCAGTATGTAAGAGGATCAGTCACCTACGAGAAGATGGTGGGGAATGAAGAATTCCAGGAATTAGAGGAAGACGACCTGCCCTTCTAGGCGGGGGAAGGGAGACGCAACATGGCTGGACGGCCGCCAAAGGAAGGCATAGATTATGTCGGATGGTCGGTGGACATGTTCGAGAATGACCCGAAGATAGACAAACTATTGGACGCACAGGGCGCCTGCGGATTCTTGGTGTATTTCTATCTTTGTTTAAGGGCGTATGGTTCCAATGGATACTTCTACAGATGGAGCTACGACGATGCGGCGACTACAGCGCGTAAGATCGGCGGCGGCGTGGGCTCCGAGACGGTAAAAAACACCGTCGGCCTATGCTTACAGATTGGGCTCTTTGATAAGAGGCTGTTTGATAGGGATGGGATATTGACAAGCAGAGGCATCCAAAAAAGATATTGGCAGGTAGCCAAAGAGAGAACCGTCAATTTAATCAAACAGGAATACTGGCTTTTAAACGAAGAAGAAAACGCCGGTCTGGATTCTTGCGCCCTAAAAAACAATTATGCCGGGTCAAAATTGAATTATGGGCCGCCAAAATCCAATTATGGCAGACAAAAGGAAAGTAAAGGAAAGGAAAGTAATCTATACACCGAAATCATCAGCTATCTCAATGAGAAGGCTGGGACAGGTTACCGGAGCACATCGAAGAAAACAAGGTCCCTCATCGACGCCAGGATCAGGGAAGGGTTTGGAATATCCGACTTTCAGCGGGTGATCGACAACAAGGTCGCCGACTGGAACCATCCGCCCAGGGAGGGGCGGGAGGACATGCGTCCCTATCTGCGCCCTGAGACCTTGTTTGGCACCAAGTTTGAAAGCTACCTGAACCAGCGCGGGGCTGAGGAAGGAGAGGAAAGGAGATGGAGACGCCTTGATTGAGGTAAGCAGAGAAGCGGAGCAGTCGGTCATCGGGGCTATCCTGCTGGATGGAGAGCGGGCCATGCCGGAGGCCTTGCGGCTGTCGCCGGAGGACTTCAAGGTGCCGGAGTACCAGCATGTCTTCCGGGCCTGCCGGAAGCTTTACAATGAGGAAACGCCCATTGACCTGATTACGGTGCTGGAGCAGGTGGGCAGCGGATACAAGCCGCTGCTGGTCCAGGCGGCGGAGGCCACGCCCAGCATTAAGACGGTGGGCAGCTATGTGGAGATTGTCAAGGACACCTCCCGCCGGATGGAGGCCTGGGGCAAGGCGCTGGAGCTGATGGAGCTTTTGGAAGGGGGAGACGATGAGGCGCAGGATGTGGCGGCGGAAATCTGCAAGGCGCTGTCCGACACCGAGACGGGGCGGGTGCTCTCATCGGAGGAGGGATTTGTGGAGTTTTACGCCTCCAAACAAGATCCCAGAACCTACATAGAGACCGGTTTTCAAAAGCTGGACCGGTATTGCTATATCGACAAAGGGGACTATATCATCATCGGCGGACGTCCCTCGACGGGTAAGACGGCGTTTACCCTGCAAATGATGCTGCACATCTCCAAGTCCTACAATGTGGTGTATTTCAGCCTGGAAACCAGTGGGATTAAACTCTTTGACCGGCTGGTGAGCTGTATGTCCGGAGTGCCGCTGTCCCAGATCAAGAGGGGAGACCCGGAAATGGATTGGGCGAGGATCGCGGAGTGCGCCGACCCGATGAAGCGCAGGCGATTTCATGTGGTGGAGGCGGCGGGCTGGACGGTGCCGCAGGTCAAGGCCATGGCGGCGCGTCTGCGGGCGGATGTGATCTTCATCGACTACCTGAGCCTGCTTCGCGGGGAGGGCAAAAGCCTCTATGAGCGGGTGACCAACATTTCCATGGAGCTGCACACCCTGGCCCAGCAGAGCAAGCTTGCCGTGATCGCCCTTTCCCAGCTCAACCGGGAGGGGAAGGGGGAGCCGGACATGACCAGCCTGCGGGAATCAGGACAGATTGAGCAGGACGCCGACGTGATCCTCCTGCTCCATCAGCAGGATTCCCATGAGGAAGACGCCCAGCGGCGGGACCTGATTATTGCCAAGAACAAGGAGGGCATGACGGGAAAGATAGAGCTCCTGTTTCGGGGAGACATCCAGCGCTTCAGCCAGTTGGAACGGGGGCGGGGCGGATGACAGAGCTGGAACAATTGTGGGAGGACGTGGCCTTCTTTGCCCGGCACCGGAGGCTCAACGCGGCGGACTACGAAATTTACAAGGGAAAGCTGGCAAAACTGGTGAAGGAAGGGGAATATGAGGCGGCGGTACAGCGGTTAGCGGAGGTGATGGGCCTATGATGCGCTTTGTGATCCCAATAGCGCCGGTAACCAAGAAAAACCACCAGCAGATCAGAAGGACCAAAGACGGCCGCTGTTTCATCGCCCAGTCGGAGCAATACCGGCAGTACGCCAAGGATTGCAGGCGGGTGATCACCGGCGCCTACCGGAAAAAGATCAACGTTCCGGTGAATGTGAAGGCCCTCTACTACATGCCCACCCGCAGGAGGGTAGACATTGTGAATCTGCACAGCGCCCTGCATGATGTGCTGGTGGAGGTGGGAGTGCTGGAGGACGACAACAGCCGAATTGTGGTATCCACCGATGGGAGCCGGGTATTCTATGACAAGCACAACCCCCGGACCGAGGTGGAGATTGAGAGGACAGACCGATTGGAGGAATAGAGATGAAATGCTACAAAGGATTTGACAAGAATCTCGCGTGTCGCGGGTTCAAGTATGAGGTTGGGAAAGAGTATGCAACGGAAACCGCAGAAATTTGCAAATCAGGATTTCACGCCTGTGAAAATCCGTTTGACGTTTTTAATTATTATCCACCGAGTGATTCCCGTTTTTGCGAGGTTGATCTTGATGCAAATGACCAGAGAGGAGATGATAGTAAACGCGTTGGTAAACATATACGTATCGAAGCCGAGATTGGACTTCTTGGACTTATTGCGGCGGGTGTGAAATTTATTCTCGACAAAGTTGATTGGAACAACGCAAAAGAATCAAACACAGGCGACTGGTCAGCGGCTACCAATACAGGCTACCGGTCAGCGGCTACCAATACAGGCTACCAGTCAGCGGCTACCAACACA
>NZ_CBDTOK010000110.1:0-5459 GCF_965361945.1 Zongyangia sp.
ACCATCTACCTCAACCAGCATTTCCCCGGCAAGAGGGTCTATCTGGTGGGCACCGACTCCCTGACCCGGGAATTTGAAAGGGCGGGCGTCCAGCTGGTGGAGGAGGAGCCCGATCTGGCGGTGCTGGGCTTTGATACGGGGCTGACCTACCAAAAACTCTGGAAGCTGTGTGACTATGTCCGGACAGGCATCCCCTATATTGCCACCCATCCCGACTTTAACTGCCCCATTGAGACCGGGTTTATGCCGGACATCGGCGCCACCATCGCCTTTGTGGAAGCCTCCACCGGCGTCCTGCCCAAGGTCATCGGCAAGCCCCATAAAGAGATTGTGGACGCTGTGCTGGACAAGGTCGGGCTCCCCCGGGAGCAGATTGCCATGGTGGGGGACCGGCTTTACACCGACATCGCCATGGGCGCCAACGGCGGCATCACCTCCATCCTGGTCCTCTCAGGGGAGACAACCCGGGAGGATGTGGAGAAAAGCGACATCCAGCCCGACTATATCTTCGAGGATCTGGGAGACCTAGCCGCCCATCTCCGGTAGGAGCCGCCACACCCAGCCATCAGGCGCATCTATATACAAAATCGGCTATTAAAGCCAAAAGCGGGGATCCGGTTTTCCGCCGGATCCCCGCTCTTTTTATTTTTGTTGATCTTCCCGCTGTCCGTCGGGCTTTTCCCTCTCTGTTTCCCCCTTGGCGGCCTGCCACTGACGCCGTTCTGATTCCGCCAAACGGTTATCCGCCTCCTCGTTGCGGATTTCCCAGTGGATGAGGAAGGTCAGGGCAGCCCGCAGGGCGATGATGCCCGCCACCGTGAGAATCTCAGAAAAATCCCGGACCACCACGGTGCGCAGGATCTCGCTGCCCAGCTTGAATTCCAGGCCCATGGCCATACCCTTGGCCAGGTTGAGCCGGGTCAGGGGATCGTGGCGGATATAGCTGATAATCCCTCGGATGCCGGAGGCAATGATGACAACCACACCCATAAATTCAAAGAGCATAATGGCTACGTCTACAATGTTGTTGAGCAAGTTGTGTACCGCTTCCACATCCCATTCCTCCCCGCGCTACACCCGGACAGCCGGATGCTTCCTGTTCTTTCTGCCCCTATTATACAAAGTCCTGGGTTTTTACACAAGCAAAAATTCCCTCATGGGAACAATAAACTCAAGTTTTCATGGATTTTGCAGGTTGAGGGCGATCACCTTCGGGCGGGTCATGGCCTCAATCGAGTAGCGCACCCCCTGGGTCCCCATTCCCGAAGCCTTTACCCCCAAAAATGGAAAGTGATCCGGGCCGCGCTCGGTCTTATTGTTGATCTGGACTGTCCCCACCTCCAGACGCCGGGCCACATAGAAGGCCTGATCGATATTGTGGGTAAACACCGAGGACTGCAGGCCGTATTCCGAACGGTTGGCAATCTGGATGGCGTCCTCCACATCCTTCACCCGGATCACCGGCAGCACCGGCGCAAAGGGTTCCTCCCAGGCCACATCCATCTCGGCGGTGACAAAGTCCAGCAGGGTGGGGGGCAGCAGGTTCTTTTCCCGCTGGCCGCCGGTGACAAGCTTGGCCCCTTTGTCCAGGGCGTCCTCAATGAGCTCCTGGGCGGATTCCGCCGCCCGCTCGCTGATCAGCGGGGTGATGACGGCATTATCCCTGGGATCCCCCACCGGCAGCGCCTCGATCCTCTTTTTGAGCTTCTCCACCAGATCGTCCGCCACCTGATCGGTGGCCAGAATCCGCTTGACCGCCGTACAGCGCTGCCCCGAATAGGAATAGGCGCCTGAAACGATGTTCTCCGCCGCAAAGTCCAGATCCGCGTCCTCCAGGACGATGGCGGCGTCCTTGCCGCCCAGCTCCATGAGCAGCGGCCGCATGGCGGAAAGCTGAGAAATCCGCATTCCCACCTCGGTGCTGCCGGTAAAATTAATAAAGTCGATGCCCTCCTGGGTGACGATAAAGTCTCCCAGTTGGCTTCCCCTGCCGGTGACTGTGTTGAGGATGCCGTCGGGCAGCCCCGCCTCCTGAATGATCTTTGCCAGATGCAGGGCGCTGATTGCCCCCTGGGTGGCGGGCTTGAGCAAAACTGCGTTGCCGCCGATGAGGGCCGGGCCGATCTTGGAGGCGGAGAGGTTGACCGGGTAGTTAAAGGGGGAGATGGCCAGCACCGTTCCCAGCGGCACCCGGGTGACAAAGGAGATTTTGTCCGGGGAGCCGCCGGGGAAGTTCTCCCCACTCATGGCCTGTCCCTCCAGGCTCTTGCCCATATCGGCGGTGTAGCGCAGCAGGTCGGCGGTCCGCGTCACCTCGGAAAGGGCGGATTTCCGATCCTTGGCAATCTCCATGACCAGGATCTCCGCCAGCTCCTTGGCCCGCTCTTCCAAAAGGGTAGCCGCCCTGTGGAGGATGTTGGCCCGTTCAAAGACCGGCATGGCTGCCCACTCCTTCAGGTGGGTTTTGGTATCTTGAATAGAGGCGGCCACCTCCTCCTGGGTCATGGCGGGGATCTTCCCCACCAGGGATCCATCCACCGGGGAATGGATATCGATAAATTTTCCCGACTGGGAGGTGACCCATCTTCCTCCCATTAGGTTTCCATAGACAGGATGTCCTTCCTGTAGCCTTTGAAACATAAAAAAACAGCAACCTTTCTCTCAGAATCTACCCCTAGTATTTGCAAAACCTTGCCTATTAACAGAAAATGGGGAGATTTTCACGGCAAAGACCGCTGTAAAAATATGCGCGCCGGCTGGTGCGGGCCCGGCGGAGAGAAAAAATAAAGCCTCCCCAAAGCTCCCCTAACCACGGGCCCTTCCTTGCCCTAAAATGTAAGAAAATCGACTGTTTTTCCGCGTTGTACTCCCCTGGGGAATATGATAGAATTTGATTGCTTTGTTCCACTAAATTCTAACAAAAGGATGGTTTCATTGATGGAAAATCAGACCCATGTGATATTGGAGGGAATCCGGAAGTCTTTCGGGGAGAAAGAAGTCCTTAAGGGGGCGTCCTTCACCTTTGAAAAGGGGAAGATCTACGGCCTGCTGGGCCGCAACGGATCGGGTAAAACCACCCTCTTCAACTGCCTGAGCGGGGATCTGACCCCGGAGGGCGGCCAGGCGTACCTTGTGCAGGGCGAGGAGAGAAAGCCCCTGCTGCCGGAGGACATCGGCTATGTCTTTGCCACGCCGATTCTGCCGGATTTTCTCACCGGTTATGAGTTTCTGAAATTTTACACCGACATCAACCGGGATAAAATCAAGAATCCCAAAACCATCGACGAATACTTTGATCTTGTAAAGATTGAGCCTGAGGACCGGCACCGGCTGATTAAGGGCTATTCCCACGGCATGAAAAACAAGGTGCAGATGCTCTGCTATATCATCACAAGTCCGCCGGTTATGCTGCTGGATGAGCCGCTGACCTCCTTCGACGTGGTGGTGGCGCTGGAGATGAAGAAGCTGCTGCGGGATATTAAAAAGGATCATATCCTCATCTTTTCCACCCATATCCTTCAGCTTGCCACCGACCTGTGTGACGAGATTGTCGTCCTCAGCGGCGGACAGCTGGAACCGGTGGACAGCTCCATGCTCCACAGCAAGGAGTTTGAGGAGAAAATTATTGAGATCTTGAAAGATGAGGATGACCATGAACAGCAGTAAGATGAAAAACACCCTGATCAGCGTCTTCCATATCAGCACCGTATCCATGGCCAATCGTTTGATCTATTACATCAAGCGGCTGCCGCTGATTGGAAAAGCTGTTTCCGACGGGCTTTATGCCCAGACCGAGCTCAAACAGGGCCTGGCTATCGTGGCCGCCCTTCTTTACACTGTCTACCGCTTTTTCTGCAAGGCGGTATATATCGGGCTGATGGTGGCGTTCCCTCTCTTCCTGATGGCGGAAGACGCAGATCCCGCTGCCCGCGGGGCTATGTTCGTTCACATCTTCTTCTTTCTCAGCTTTCTAGCCGGCGCTGTCCAGGCACCCAAGGCTTTGGAAAATAAGCCCAATAAATACATCTGCATCCGTCTGGTGGGGATGGACCCCCAGGACTACACCCTGTCCATGGTCCTATTCTATCATCTGTCGGAATTTGTTCTGTTCCTGCCCTGCATCATTGTGGGAGGGATCCTGTGTGGATGCAGCTGGGTACAGATTCTCTGCATGGCGATTTCCTTCCCAGCTTTCCGCCTGATGGGGGAAGCTCTGCAACTTCTGATCTACCGCAAAACCGGGCGGGTGCTCACCACCAGCTATGCCATCATCACCGTGGTTCTGCTGCTGGGGGCAGCGCTGGCCTATATCCCCCCAGGGATGGGCTTCACCTTCGGCGTCGACCGGTGGATCATCGGCTTTCCCTTTGTGCTGGTTCCCATCGCCCTGGGCCTTGCGTCCCTTCGGTATATCATCCGCTATCCCGGCTATCGGGAAGCCGCTAGAGACATCCTCATCCGCGACAAGCTCCTGGTGGATCCCAAAGCGACCGCCAACCAGAACCGCTTCCGGGATGTGAAGCTCCGGGATGAGGACTTCACTGGGGAAAACCTGGGCACAGGTAAATTTCAGAACAAGAAGGGCTACCGCTATCTCAACGCCATCTTCTTTGAACGCCACCGCCGGATGCTGACCCTGCCCCTCTATCGGCGGCTGATGGTCGTCGCTGTCCTCTTTGTAGGCTGCGGCGCGGCGCTCCTGCTTATCCCCTCCTTCCGCCCCGCCTTTTCCCAGATCCTTTCCCAACTTCTCCCCGTCTTCTGCTTTGTCATGTACTTTGCTTCCATCGGGGAGCGGATCTGCAGGGCCATGTTCTACAACTGCGACATCAGCCTATTGCGCTACAGCTACTACCGGGAGCGCAAGGCGATCCTCCTCAATTTCCAGATCCGGCTCTGGAAGGTGGTGCAGCTCAACCTGGTGCTGGCGGCCGCTATCTGTGCAGCGGTGGGAGGATTGGTTTTCATAAGCGGTGTATACTGGCCCATCCAGGACATGATTTTCTTCATGCTGGGCATCATCTTCCTCTCCCTGTTCTTCTCTGTCCACCACCTGTTCCTTTATTATGTATTCCAGCCCTATACCACCGAGCTGGATATGAAAAACCCTCTGTTTAATATCATCAACATGGTGGTGTATGTCGTCTGCTACATGTGCTTGCAGATTGAGGCTGTGCCTTCCAGCTTTGCTTTCATTGTTCTGGGGGCCACTGTGGTGTATATGCTCGTTGCGTTGACCCTAGTCTATCAATTGGCCCCGAAAAACTTTCGGGTAAAATAGCCTCTTTCATTGATAAGGCTACTGTTTTCCGCAAGGACGGCTGGAGGAATATTCTCCGGCCGTCCTTTTTCACGCCTTGAAGCCTGGAGCCAGACAAAATTCCCCCTTTACTTTCGGAAAAAGATGTTGTATAATGTTTAGGTCAAAACAAGTGTGGGGGCGTAGCTCAGCTGGGAGA
>NZ_CBDTOK010000111.1:0-5672 GCF_965361945.1 Zongyangia sp.
GCCCGCCCTTTCAAATTCCCGGGTCAGGGAGTCGGTGCCCACCAGATAGACCCTCTTGCCGGGGAAATGCTGGTTGAGGTAGATGGTAGTGGCCTCTCCTGAGGTAAAGATCCGCTGGGGAGCTACCTCAAAGCCCATCCGCCGCAGTTTCTCCTGGTAGGCGAACCGGTCTTTGGAGGAATTGTTGGTCAGGAACATAAACTCCCGGCCGGTTTCCTCCACCTTCTTGACAAAGGTATAGGAGCAATCAAAGATCTGATTGCCCAAATAAAAGGTGCCGTCCATATCCAAAAGAAACATGCGGATATTTTGCAGCTTCTCTATCTCCATGGCTTCTCCTCTTTCCTGTTATACTTCAGTTTTGTCCCATCATACCGCCTGGAGGGAAGGCTTGTCAACCCTTTCCAAAGTGGCCGGGATGTGGTAGGATAAAGACAGCAAAGGACAGGGGGAATCGGCAGATGGAGGAACAGGCGCTCTTTGATTATCTCAAAGAGAATTTCCAGATCCAGCTCAGCGCCCAGCAGAGGGCGGCGGTAGTGGCCGGCGGCAGGCCGGTGCTCCTGCTGGCAGTGCCGGGAGCGGGCAAGACCACGGTGCTTGTCACCCATGTGGCCCATATGATCGCCTGCCGTGGCATCCGGCCGGCGGAAATCTTGACCCTTACCTTTAACAAAGAGGCCGCGCGGGACATGGGAGAGCGGTTCCAGCGGCTTTTCGGCAGCCTTCTCTCCCTGCCCCGGTTCCAGACCATCCACAGCTTCTGCTACCGGGTGGTGATGAATAAATGCCGCCGGGACCGTCTCCGGCCGCCACGGCTTTTGGAGACGGTGCTGGGACAGAAGGTCAACCGCTTGTTTGTCGAACTGTTCCGGAAATATCAAGGGCTGAGCCCCACCCAGGAGGAGATCGAGGACGTCCGGCAGGCCATTGGCTATGTAAAAAACATGATGCTGGAGGAAGACCAGGTTCGGGAGCTTTCGGTCTGCGACCATTTCTGGGAGATCTATCAGGGATATGAGCGGTACAAGCGGGAGACTGGGCTGATGGATTTCGACGACATGTTAACCCTGGCCTACGAATACCTGTCCACCGACGGGAAGCTACTTGAGAGTGTGCAGGGGCATTACCGGTACATCAACGTGGATGAGGCTCAGGATACCTCCAAAATTCAGCATGAGATTATCGGGATGCTGGCCGCCCGGAGCCGTCAGCTTTTCATGGTGGGGGACGAGGATCAGAGCATCTATGGCTTCCGGGGAGCTTTCCCCCAAGCGCTGCTGCGCTTTTCCCAGGACTATCCAGACGGGGAGATCCTCAAGATGGAGCGCAATTTCCGCTCCACCGATGCCATCATCCGGGATGCTTCGGCGCTGATCTCTCACAACCAGGACCGCTATGACAAACAGATGCACGGCGTGCGGGGAGAGGGGGTGCCGGTGGAGCATCAGCTTGTCCGGAATCTGCAGGAGCAGTACCGGTATGTGATGGATCAGGCCAAAGCCCTCGCCCCCGGTAGAACCATGGCGGTGCTCTACCGCAACAACGATTCCGCCATCCCCCTTGTCGACCTGATGGATCGGGAGGGGATGGGCTTTCGACTGCGCTCCGGGTCTGTTAACCCTATGGATAACCCGGTCACCGCCGACGTAATGGCGTTTTTAAGCCTCAGCGCCGACCCGTCGGATCTGCGGGCTTTTTCCCGGGTGTTTTTCAAGACCTCCTGCTATCTGACCAAGGAGGTCTATGCCTTTGTCAAACATAACCACCGTCCCGGCGCCGACATTTTCCAGATCCTCCGGGATGCCCCCTACCAGGGCAGGTGGGAGGATCTAAAATCCCTTTCGGAAAGGATCAGGATGCTCAAGCTAATGCGGCCGGCGGATATGGTGGACAGTATCCTGTGGGACGTAGGCTACGAGCGGTACCTTAACCGGATCACCCGGTCGGGAAGCCGGTATGAGACCATGATGTATAAGGTGGACATGCTCCGGTCCCTGGCCTCCGGATATCGGGACGTCTATGCCTTTGCCCAGCGCATTGAGGACTTTGGAGCCCTGTGCAGGGAGAAAAACCGGGCGGTGAGCAATTTGACCCTTTCCACCGTCCACGCCAGCAAGGGGCTGGAATTTGATCAGGTCATCCTCATCGACCTGCTGGAGGGGCGTTTCCCCTCGGACGTAGCCATCCAAAGCCATGTAGAGGGCGTCGGAGACGCCTTGGAAGAGGAAACCAGGCTCTTTTATGTGGCCATGACCCGGGCAAAGGACCGGCTTGTCCTCATGGTCAGCGACGAGATTTCCCAGAAAAACAGCAAGGTCTCCCGCTTTGTAGAGATGAGCCGGCGCCCAGCGGCCAAAGAGAAGATCAAACCGGCTCCACAGCCCCGTTCATCGGAAGCCTTTCCCCAGCTGTCCGGGGGAGAAAGGGTGCGGCATCCCCTTTTCGGGGAGGGGACGGTGCTTTCGGTGTCCGACAAGCGGATCGAAGTCCGGTTTGGGGAGGAGATCCGCCAGCTGGACATGGATATGTGTGTCAAAATGCGTCTACTGACGCTTTGCAGGTAGAGGTGGAATATATGCAGATCAATTTTATCAGCATTCTGGAGTATATCGGCATCATATCTTTTGCCGCGTCGGGAGCCTATGTGGCCATGGGCAAGCGGATGGATATTTTCGGCGTCCTTGTGGTGGCTACGGTGACAGCCTTGGGCGGCGGCATACTGCGGGATGTTATTATGGACGTGGGAGTCCCCATCTTTTTCCAAAGCTATGTGAGCATCCTTCTGGTCCTGATGACAGCCGCCGCCGTCATGCTTCTAGGGGACAGGCTCCGGACCCTGCTCCTGATCCCCCTTTTTGATACGTTAGGCCTGGCGGTGTTCGCCATTGACACAGGGGTGAAAGCCATCCAGTCGGGCTATAGCCTGACTGAATTTGCCTTTGTCTCGGTCATCACCGCCGTAGGCGGTGGGGTGCTGCGGGATCTATTGTGCCAGCGGGTGCCGGTGATCCTCCGGCGGGAAATCTATGCGCTGGCAGCCCTTTTGGGCACGGTGGTTCTCTGGTTCCTCCATCCCTATATCGGGCTGATGCCCGCGGCATACCTCTCGATGGGCCTGATTGTAGCGGTGCGCCTGGTGTGCGCCTATTTTAAGATAAACCTACCCATTGCAAAACTCAAAAAATCCAAGCAGGTTAATCGATGATTTCAATGGTGGCCCCTCGGTTGATAGCCCGCTGGCTGAGCATGGAACGCAGGTTGGTGGTGGTCAGGGAAAAGAGATTGACCAGGGTTTCCAGATCCCGGCGGGTCTTATCCTTGCCCAGACTTAGGGCCAGGATGGAGGCAAGGCCCACAATGTCCTCCTCTGACATACGGAGTTTGCTCTTGCGGGTGGGCCGGTTGGCGTTATCGGGGTCTCCGGGAGCGTTGGCTGCGGCGCGGTCAGCGGCTCGTCGCAGCCGCTGTTTTTCCCCAGACGCCACGTAGGAGATGCCGTTGTCTTCCGCCATGCGATCGCCCCCTTTCCCTTCAGTATATGAGAAAGTCCCTCAAAAGGCCCCAGGCTTCGGTCAGCGGACGGACAAAACAGAAATCCCCTCTGATACGGAAAAGGAAAACCGTAGCAGAGGGGATTTTTAGGGGATGTTGGAGGTGTTTTCTTGAAAAATATCGAGGCCGCTGTCCTTCTTTTTAGCCTTTTGGGCAATATAGGCGGTGATGAAAGGCTCAAACTGGAGAAACAGCCGCAGATCATCCCGGGAGACGATGGCGCTGCGCTGGCGGCGGAAAGCCTCCAGCTCCGCAAAACGGTAGTCCGCGGCCTCATGGGAAAAGCCGGTCAGCTCCCTGAGCTCTCTCTGGGAACTGACGCCGCAGAAGTGGAGAACCACCAGCGGCCCCAGAATTTCCTTGGCCAGCTGATCGGCCTCCCGCTCCATCGGGTCCTTTTTTCCAGCGGGGGAGGGGGTGAGAGGGCTCCGCTTTTTAGGATGGTAGTGGAGCAGGATATGGGACAGTTCATGAGCCAGGGTCCAGCGGATCCGGCCCGGATCGTTGAGCTCATTGTAAAAGACGGTCAGCCTACCGTCGATGGGGAAGGTCATCCCATCCGGCCCAAAGCGGCCCAGCAGATAGGAAAGGCTTTTTCCGGCGGCCTGACTGTACTGGCCATAGGTCAGCACCGGAACCTTCATGGCCGCCAGCAGGGAGAGGGGAGAGACGGGCAGGGAATGGACGTCTGCCCGTTGAAACAGTTCCAGGGAAGGATGCATACCGAACGGCTCCTCTCGTGTGGCTTAGTCGTTGTTACCATTGCCATCCGAGAAGAACATCCTGCTGATTTTCTCCGCATCCCTTCTGTCTTCTTCGCTGATGCCGGAGACGCCGCCTCGGGCCGCAATCGGCGCGTCGGCGGCAGGGTGAAGGAGAGAGAGGGAGGAAAGCTTTTGGCTTGTGCTCTTGGAGGTGGGAATGGCGCCGCCTCCAGTCTCGCAGTAGGACAGCTGGGAGGCGGTGGCCGCGTTGACGGTGGCCTTCCCCCGGTCGTCCAACCGCCGGAAGTTGAGGATCAGGCGGCTTTCCTCCTCGTCCAGCTCCAGGGCCGGCTGGCGGATGTCGGTGCGGCAGAGCAGGTAGTCGGTGGAAACATTGAGCACATTGGCCATCTCACAGAGCAGAGAATAGGCCGGCTCCCTGGCGTCGGCTTCATAGTTGCGGTAGGTATTATAGGGCAGACCCAGCTTTTGGGAGAGCTGCTGCCGGGAATATCCCTGCTCCTCCCGCAGTTGGATGAGTCTTTGTCCAAATGTCATAGGAACGCACTTCCTTTCTTGTTGTCTTTATTATACTCTATTTATTTTCGTATTGCAATATTAAAATTTCTGTTTTGAGATATTTTTTTCAAAAACCCCTTGATTTTTATTCGTAATGAGTTATAATAAAAGCGAACAAGAAACAGAATGGAGGAAATACAATGACGATATTTAAAAATATGGAACGGATGAGAATAGAACATAACATGACAAGGGAGGCCTTGGCCCGGAAGTTGGGCGTCACCCCTGCCCGGCTGCGCAGCTGGGAAATCGGCAGAGAGCCCATCCCGTCGGACAGGCTCATCGCCATGGCGGATCTGTTTGGGTGCAGTATTGATTTCCTGCTGGGACGCAGCAGCCGGATGGAGTATGTGATCAGTTTCGCGTCGTGACCACATTCCGGCGTAACTGATAGAGAACAGATTCCCCATAATCTCACACACAAACACAGGGGGATCCGGCTGAGTGGAATCCTCCTGTGTTTGGTTAGAGACGAAGGATGCGGAAAAATCACAGGCGGCTGGGGAGAGAAAGAATCACTCCGGGGTTGCCAGGCCATCGATATACAGTCCCATGAATTTTTTAGAGGAGGGAGGCAGCTTTCCGGCGCATTCATCCCGGCGCAGGCGGGTGACCACTAGGGATTCTCCTGGGGGAAGATAGCCGCAAAGCCTTTCCCGGATCCCCAGCACCGTATACCGGGAACAGAGAAGAAAACAGCCGGGGAAGGATTGGAGCACCTCCCCCAGCCGGTCCAGCTGGGAAAAGAAATCCATCGGTTCCTCCCCGCAAAGGGAAACACAGACAAGGTAGAGCATCCTGCCCCTCCTTTGACGGAAAATCTGGGGCGGATAC